>JBILGF010000326.1:0-4165 GCA_044351195.1 Burkholderiales bacterium | reverse complement strand
ATCGTCTCGGCCGCCTCGTCGATCGAGATCCGCATGCACGAAGGCAGCGAGGCGGTGGTGCGTTTCGACAGCCACTCCGATGCGGCCATCGGCAACGGTGACCGGCTGCAGGTGCGCCGCTCGGACCACGACGTGATGCTTCTGCATCCGGACGACTACGACTACTTCCACATGCTGCGCGAGAAGCTCAAGTGGAGCGAAGCGCTGTAGCGGTGGCGGGCCGCTGCGGCGCAAGCCGCGGGCCCGTGCTGCGTGCACTGTCGATCCGCGACTTCGTGATCGTCGACCGCCTCGAGCTCGATTTTGGCGCGGGTTTCTCGGCGCTGACTGGCGAGACCGGCGCCGGCAAGTCGATACTCATCGATGCGCTCGGGCTGTTGCTGGGCGATCGCGCCGATCCGGGCGTGGTGCGCCCCGGGCGGGAGCGCGCCGAACTGTGCGCCGAGTTCGACATCGCCGATGAACCGCCGGTCGCCGAATGGCTTGCTGCGCGCGACCTCGCCGATGCCGATGGCGGGGCCTGCCTGCTGCGGCGCGTGATCGAGGCGGGCGGCCGTTCGCGTGCGTTCATCAACGGCCGTGTCGTGACGCTCGCCCAGCTGCGCGAACTGGGCGAGCAACTGGTCGACATCCATGGCCAGCATTCGCACCAGTCGCTGGCGCGGCCGGCCGAGCAGCGGGCGATCCTCGATGGTTTCGGCGGTCACGATGAACTGCTGCGCCGGGTCGGTGCCACCTGGCAGCAATGGCAGGACGCCAGCCAGGCACGGCAGGACGCGGAGCGCGGCCAGGCAGAGCTCGCCCTGCGGCGCGAGGCGCTCGAGTGGCAGACGGCGCAGCTCGCCACACTCGCGTTCGATGCCGATGACTGGCAGGCGGTGAATGCCGAGCATGCCCGGCTCGGCAACGCGGCAGCGCTGATCGAGTCTGCCGAGTACGCACTGGCTGCGCTCGACGATGGCGAGGGCTCGGCGCTCGCCCAGGTCTCGGCGGTGCTCTCGCGCCTGCGCGACAGTGCGAGCGTCGATGGCGAGGCCGAAGCGGCGCTCGAACTGATGGCCGGTGCCGATGCGCAGCTCAAGGAAGCCGTACGCGAGCTGCGCCATTATCGCGACCGGCTGGACATCGACCCGGCCCGCCTGCGCGAGCTCGACGCGCGCATCGAGGCGGTACAGGATGCCGCCCGGCGGTTCCGGGTGCCTCCGGCCGAACTGGGTGCGCTGCAGTCCCGGCTCCAGGCCGAGCTGGACCAGATCGACCAGGCCACCGATGTGCGCGCGCTGGCTGCCGCCGAGGCCACGGCACGCAGCGCGTACCGGGAAGCGGGCGCGCGGCTCACCCGGGCCCGGCAGAAGGCCGCGGGCCGCCTCGGTCGCGCCGTGACCGAAGCCATGCAGGCGCTGGCCATGGAGGGCGGTTGCTTCGAGGCAGTACTGCTGCCTGTGGCGGCCACGGGCAGGGCGGTGGCCGATGGGGAAGCGCCCGGCAGCAGCCATGGCGACGAAGGAATCGAGTTCCGGGTGTCGGCGAATCCGGGCATGCGGCCGGCGGCGCTGGCAGCGGTGGCATCGGGGGGCGAGCTCTCGCGCATCAGCCTGGCGCTGCGCAAGGTCACCAGCGCAGTCACCCGGGTACCGCTGCTGGTGTTCGACGAGGTCGATGCCGGCATCGGCGGCGGCGTGGCCGAGATCGTCGGCCGGCTGCTGCGTGAACTGGGCCGCACCCATCAGGTGATGTGCGTCACCCACCTGGCGCAGGTCGCGGCCAGCGCTGCGCGGCAGTATCAGGTGGTCAAGCGCGTCGCCGATGGCCAGACGGTCAGCCGGGTAGAGCCGCTGGACGACGTCGCGCGCATCGAGGAGATCGCCCGCATGCTGGGCGGCGTGCGCATCACCGCAACCACGCGCCAGCATGCAGACGAGCTGCTGCGCCAGGCGCGCGAGGATGCCGCCGGCACGTGAGCTGACGGGCCGGTCGGCGGCCGGCCGGGTGGCCGCTCAGGCCGGCGCAGTGCGGTGTGGACAGTCTTTCGTGCGGCACTCGGCATAGAGGTAGAGCGAGTGGTCGACGATCGCGAAGCCCCGCTCGGCGGCGACCTTTTCCTGGCGGCGCTCGATCTGCGGATCGAAGAATTCTTCCACGCGGCCGCATTGCAGGCAGACGAGATGGTCGTGGTGTCCGCTCTGTTTGAGTTCGAACACCGCGCGGCCGCCCTCGAAATGATGGCGTTCGAGCAGGCCTGCCTGTTCGAACTGGGTGAGTACCCGATAGATCGTGGCCAGGCCGACATCGATGCCGTCCTTCGACAACTGCCGGTAGACCTCTTCGGCCGTCATGTGCCGGACCTGGCTGGTTTCGAACAGGTGCAACACGCGCAACCTCGGCGTGGTGACCTTGAGGCCGATCGTCTTCAGCTCTTCCGATTTGCCCATGGCGCGTCTTCCGTGGCGCAGTGCGATGCGGGAGTATCCACCCGATTGGGTATCATAGGCGACCCTTGATTCTTCGCCGGTGCGTTCCGCCTCGGCCCGCCCGCGCCATGTCGTTCTGCCCGCCGTCCCGTCCGCCGCCCCGCCCGCTGCCCCGCATGGATCGCGTACCGCCCCGGCCCTTGGCGGCCATTGCCGCCGCCGTGCTGTTCACATGTGCGCTGGGCGCCTGCGGGCTGCGCATGCCGCAGCCCTATTCGCCGCCGCTTCAGCAGGGCAACGTGATCGAGCAGGATGCGCTGTCCAAGCTCAAGCCGGGCATGACCCGGTCGCAGGTCAGATTCGCGCTCGGTACGCCGCTGGTGGTCGACGTGTTCCGCAACGACCGCTGGGACTACGTATACCTGCTGCGCCGGCAGGGCGAGGCCCCGCAGCAGCGGCGGATAGCCGTTTTCTTCGACGGCGATCTTCTCGTGCGGATCGAAGGCGACGTGGTGCCGGGGGCGGCTACCCCGTCCGGACGATCCGCGACCAAACCCTGAACCCGAGGCAGCCGATGGACCGTACCCTGAACGTGGTGATTGCTGGCGCGTCCGGCCGCATGGGCCGGACCCTGATCGAAGCGGTGACCCGTGCCCCGCAGATGCGCCTGCATGCCGCGCTCGACCGCGCGGACAGTCCGTCGATCGGACGCGATGCCGGCGACGGCGCAGGCCTGCACACCGGGGTGCCGATCGGCAGCGACATCGCGGCTGCGCTCTCGGGTGCGCATGCGCTGGTCGATTTCACGCTGCCGGTGGCGACGCTGGCGCATGTCGATGCGTGCCGCGCGGCAGGCGTGTCCATGGTGATCGGTACCACCGGCTTCGATACCGAGGGGCGCAGGCGGCTCGCCGAGGCAGGCACCGAGATTCCGCTGGTGTTCGCGCCGAACATGAGCGTCGGGGTGAATGTCGCGTTCAAGCTGGTCGAGACCGCGGCGCGCATCCTGGGCGACAACTACGATGTCGAGGTGTTCGAGATCCACCACCGGCACAAGGTCGACGCACCTTCGGGTACAGCCCTGCGACTGGGCGAAGTCGCCGCAGCCGCGCTCGGTCGCGACCTGGCGGCCGATGCCGTCCACGGCCGCGAGGGCGTCACCGGCGAGCGCACGACGCGCGAGATCGGATTCCATTCGGCACGCGGCGGCGACATCGTCGGCGACCATACGGTGTTCTTCGCCGGGGCCGGGGAACGGCTCGAGATCACCCACCGCTCGTCCAGTCGTGCCAACTACGCGCTCGGCGCATTGCGGGCGGTGCGCTGGCTCGACGGGCGCACGCCCGGGCTCTACGACATGCAGGACGTGCTGGGCCTGCGTGGCTCCTGACGGAGGGGTTCGGCGTCCGGTAGCCGGGATACTGCCCGTTCGCGTATAATCGCTGAAATATTCCGCGGGACGGCGTGAATGGCCGGGCAGTTCCTGCCGGGCCTGCACGTGCCAGTCCCGCTTGCCATGTATGCGGCCCGGAGGGCTGCTGCAGGGGGCTTCGAACCGGTCCGTACGCTGCCCAAGGGCAGCGGGCGACGACGCGCGCCCCTCGCAGCCTGCTCGCCGTGCGCGCCGTCCCAGTCTGGAGAGGTGCTGTCGTGTCAACCCGTCCGCCCGCCTTGCTTGCGCTTGCCGACGGAACGATATTCCACGGCCAATCGATCGGCGCGCCGGTCGAGTCCACCGGGGAGATCGTGTTCAA
>JBILGF010000325.1:0-4170 GCA_044351195.1 Burkholderiales bacterium | reverse complement strand
GTGATGCTGCAATGGATGCGCGACGACGAGTTCGCCTGGGAGCCGCTCGGCCCGGCGATGGTGGTGAAGACCCGCGCGTCGATCGATGGCGAGGGCAACATCGTCGACTGGTCGCTCGACCTGTGGAGCAACGGCCACAGCCAGCGCCCGGGGCTCGTCGAGACCGACTACCCGACCTCGTCCCTGCTCGCTGCCTGGCAGCTCGAAACGCCGGTCGCGCGCATGCCCCAGGGCGACCCGGCGATGTCCGGTGGCGGCGGCATGGCACGCAACGCCGAGGTGATCTATGCGCTGCCCAACCAGAAGGTGGTCGCGCATCGGGTCGATGAACTGCCGCTGCGTGCCTCGACCCTGCGGGCACTGGGCGCGTATGCCAATGTGTTCGCCGGCGAGTCGTTCATCGACGAACTGGCGCTGGCCTGCGGCGCCGACCCGCTCGAGTATCGGCTGCGCCACATGCAGGACCCGCGTGCCCGCGCAGTGATCGAACTGGCCGCGCAGAAGGCGGGCTGGGTACCGCATGCGCAGAGCGATGGCACCCGGGGTCGCGGCATCGCGTTCGCCCAGTACAAGAACGGCTACGGGTACATCGCGATCGTCGCCGAGGTCGCGCTCGAGCCCGAGTTCAGGGTCACCCGGATGGTCGCAGCGGTCGATGTCGGCCTGGCGATCAACCCGGACGGCATCCTGAACCAGACCGAAGGCGGCATCCTGCAGGCGCTGAGCTGGACGCTGAAGGAGCAGGTCGACTTCGACCGCGAACGCATCCTGTCGCGCGACTGGGAGACCTACCCCGTGCTGACCTTCTCCGAGGTGCCGCAGGTCGAGGTGCACCTGATCGACCGGCGCGACGCCGAGCCGCTGGGCGCGGGCGAAACCCCGACCGGCCCGACCGCCGCGGCGGTCGGCAACGCCCTCGCCCATGCCCTGGGTGTACGCGTGAGGGATCTGCCGCTGACACGCGAGCGCATCATCGCTGCACTGGGATGATCCGCAACCGCTCCCTGCGAAGCGCGGGTTGCGCGCGGGTCAGGACGCCGGGGCTGAAGGCGCAGTGACGTCCGGCCGGTCGAGCAGCGTCTCGGGGTCCATCAGGTCGTAGCACTCGAACGGCTGGTGGATCCACGGGTCTTCGGGCAGGTAGTGCACGAAGTAGTCGGGCTTGACGATGGACACCGCCTTGTACCAGAGCACCGCGGTACGCACCTGCTCGGTGGCATCGAACACGGTCTCGAGGTGCCGCTTCACCACGTCGAGCGTGATCCCCGAATCGACCAGGTCGTCCACCAGCAGGATGCGGGTACCGAGGCGCGCAGTAGTCATCGTCAGGTGTTCCGCCACGCGGATGTGGCCGCGTACGGTGCCCGCCTCGCCGCCATACGACTGGGTCGAGATGATCGCCAGCGGGATGTCGAAGATGCGCGACAGCGTGTCGCCTACGCGCAGCCCGCCACGTGCGATGCAGACGATCTGGTCGAACGACCAGCCGGAGCGCAGCACGTGGGCGGCGAGGTGTTCGGTGTCGCGCTGGTAATCGGACCAGGAAACGTGCAGATCGGCCATCTGGGCTGCCGGCAAGGAATGAGGGACAGGATCAGTCGGGGATGCGCGCTCAGGCGTTGAACGGGTGGCGCATGACGATCGTCTCGTCGCGATCAGGCCCGGTGGAGATCAGGTCGATCGGCACGCCGCAGATGGCCTCGATACGCTTGAGGTAGCTGCGCGCCTCGGGTGGCAGCGCGTCGAAATCGCGGATGCCTACCGTGCTCGCGGTCCAGCCCGGCACTTCTTCGTAGATCGGTTCGCAGCGCGCGAGGTTCTCGGCGCCGAACGGCAGGATGTCGACCTCGTGGCCATCGATCCGGTAGCCGACGTTGATCTGCAGGGACTCCATGCCGTCGAGCACGTCGAGCTTGGTCACGCACAGGCCGGACAGGCCGTTGATCTGGATCGCCCGCCGGATCGCCGCCGCATCGAACCAGCCGCAGCGCCGAGGCCGGCCGGTGACCGAACCGAACTCGTTGCCGCGGGCAGCGATATGCCGGCCGACATCGTCGTCGAGTTCGGTCGGGAACGGACCGGAGCCCACCCGCGTCGTGTAGGCCTTGGTGATGCCGAGCACGTAGTGCAGCAGGTGGGGGCCCATGCCGGACCCGGTGCCAGCCGCACCCGCCACGCAGTTGCTCGAGGTGACGAACGGGTAGGTGCCGTGGTCGACATCGAGCAGCGTGCCCTGCGCGCCTTCGAACAGCAGGTTGCGTCCGGCTCGATGCGCATCGTAGAGCATGCGTGGCACGTCGGCCACCATCGGCTTGAGCTTCTCGGCGAGCAGCATGGTGTCGTCGAGCGTCTGCTGGAAGTCGACGGTGGGCGCCTTGTAGTAATGCTTCAGCATGAAGTTGTGGTAGTCGAGCACCTCGCCCAGCTTGGCCGCGAACCGCTCGCGATGGAACAGGTCCTGCACGCGCAGCGCGCGCCGGGCGACCTTGTCCTCGTAGGCCGGGCCGATGCCGCGCCCGGTGGTCCCGATCTTGTTCTCGCCGCGCGCGGCTTCACGCGCATGGTCGATCGCCACATGGTGCGGCAGGATCAACGGACAGGCCTCGCTGATGCGCAGCCTCGATCGCAGCTCGACGCCGGCGGTCTCGAGCTCGATGATCTCCCGGATCAGCGCTTCGGGGGAGATCACGACGCCATTGCCGATGTAGCACTCGACACCCTCGCGCAGGATGCCCGAGGGGATCAGCCGCAGCACCGTCTTGCGCCCGCCGATCACGAGGGTGTGCCCCGCATTGTGCCCACCCTGGAAACGCACCACGCCCTGAGCGTGATCGGTGAGCCAGTCGACGATCTTGCCCTTGCCTTCGTCGCCCCATTGCGACCCGATCACCACGACGTTCCTGCCCATGAGTTCCGCCTCGAGATTCTTCTGCAGTTGTTCGTTCGATGCACGGCGGCACGATCGCGCCGTGCGCGTCGTCAGACGGGTTCTACCCGCCACTTGCCGGCGCGCTGGATCAGCGCCCGGTTGCATCCGAGGCCAGCCACCGGACGATCTTCCCCCGGCAGGTCGATGACAACGATCTCGCCGGCGGCACGCAACGACTCGACCGCCACCCGCAGCGCCGGATCATCCGCGGCTGGCGCCAGCACCGCCCCGGACGCCGGCTCCGGGCCGGCGATCGCTGACACCTCGACCAGGTCGAGGCTGAAGCCGGTCGCAGGCCGGGCCCGGCCGAATGCGCGCCCCACTTCATCGTAGCGGCCACCCGCCGCGATCGCGGTCGCATGTCCGGCCGTGTAGGCGGCGAACACCACGCCGCTGTGGTAGTGGTAACCGCGCAGCTCGGCGAGATCGAAATGCAGCGTCGCCGCACCCGCAGGCGTGGCGTCTGCCATCGCCGCCAGCTCGCCCAGTGCGCGCTCGATGGCGGGCAGCCGCGGCAGGTCGTGTGCGGCGACCTCGAGAACCTCGCGGTCGCCGTACAGATCGGGCAGCCTGCGCAAGGCCTCGCGCCAGGGCGATGCGACGGCTTCGGTCAGCGCCTGAACCTGGGACGCGTCCTTGCGCTGCAGCGCGGTGAACAGTGAGGCCTCGAGCGCCGGATCGATGCCGGCCCCGGCCACCAGCGTGCGGAAAACGCCCACGTGCCCGAGGTCGAGGTGCACGTCCGGGATGCCGGCCAGTGCCAGCGCCCGGAGCATCAGCTGCTGCACCTCGATATCGCTCTCCACCGACGGGTGCCCGAACAGTTCGGCGCCCAGCTGCAACAGCTCGCGCCGGGCATTGTCCGCAGCAGGCCTTGCGTGCAACACGCTGCCACAGTACGCGTAACGCGCGATGCCCGGACGCTGCGCCAGGTAGGCATCGATGCGTGCCACCTGGGGCGTGATGTCGGCGCGCAGCCCCATCTGCCGGCCCGACAACTGGTCGATCAGCTTGAACGTGCGCAGGTCGAGATCCAGGCCGGTACCCACCCGCAGCGAATCGACATACTCGAGCAACGGCGGCATCACGAGCTGGTAGCCGCAGGTCCGGAACAGCTCGAGCAGGCGTGCGCGCAACGCCTCCACCTGCCGGGCTTGCGGCGGGAGCATGTCTTCGATATGTGCAGGAAGCTGCCAGTTGCGCATGGTGTACATCGTGTGAGCGTGATCGGGCCAGCCGCA
>JBILGF010000324.1:0-4174 GCA_044351195.1 Burkholderiales bacterium | reverse complement strand
AGCACCGGGCTGCCGTGATGTTGCTCGACCGCACGGTCACGTTCGTGTCGACGCACGACGTCGCGCGCATGCGCGACCCGAAGGTGCTGGCGCTGCGCAAGCGCGTCACGCTCACCGGCGACGAGGCGCTCACGCGCGTAATGCCGAGCCGGCAGGGCATCGTCTCGATAACCCTGAAGGACGGCACGCAACTCACCCACCACACGAAGGCGGTACGCGGCACGGCGGAGAACCCGATGAGCCGCGCAGAGGTCGACGCCAAGTGCTACGACCTGCTCGCACCGATCACCGGCAAGCGCCGCGCGCGCCGGCTGTGCGACACCGTGTGGTCGCTCGACAAGCTGGCCGACGTGCGCTCGCTGCGCCCCCTGCTGAAGGCCTGAAACCATGCGCACCTACACGATCGCATCCATCCCGGGCGACGGCATCGGCAAGGAAGTCATCCCGGCCGGACAGCGCGTGCTCGAGCACCTGGCACGGAAGAGCGGCGGCTTCTCGATCGCGTTCCGCAGCTTCGACTGGGGCAGCGACTACTACAAGCGGCACGGCGTGATGATGCCGGCCGACGGGCTGTCGCAGCTGAAGGACCTGGATGCGATCTACTTCGGTGCGGTCGGTGCGCCCGACATCCCCGACCACATCACGCTCTGGGGGCTGCGGCTTGCCATCTGCCAGCCGTTCGACCAGTACGCGAACGTGCGCCCGGCGCGGGTGCTGCCCGGCATCACCAGTCCGCTGTCCAGCCCCGAGGCGCAGAAGCTCGACTGGGTGATCGTGCGCGAGAACTCCGAGGGTGAGTATTCCGGCGCCGGCGGACGCGTGCATCGAGGGTTGCCGGAAGAAACCGCGATGGAAGTTTCGGTGTTCACCCGCACCGGCGTAGAGCGGGTGATCCGCTTCGCGTTCGAACTGGCGCGCTCGCGCCCGCGCAAGCTGCTCACCGTGGTCACCAAATCCAATGCCCAGCGCCACGGCATGGTGCTCTGGGACGAGATCGCCGAAGAGGTCAGCCGCAAGTTCCCCGACGTCACCTGGGACAAGATGCTGGTCGACGCGATGACGGTGCGCATGGTCGTGAAGCCGGGCAGCCTGGACACGATCGTCGCGACCAACCTGCATGCCGACGTGCTGAGCGACCTGGCCGCGGCGCTGTCGGGATCGATGGGTGTGGCCCCCACCGCGAACCTGAACCCGGAGCGCCGGTTCCCGTCAATGTTCGAACCGATCCACGGCTCGGCCTTCGACATCACCGGCATGGGCATCGCCAACCCGATCGGTACCTTCTGGTCGGCGGTGATGATGCTGGAGCACCTGGGCGAGTCGGATGCCGCCGCGCGCCTGATGGGTGCAATCGAGGCAACCACGAAGCAGGGCCGGCTGCATACGCCCGACCTCGGCGGCGAAGCCTCGACCGAGCTGGTCACCGAGGCGGTGCTCGATTTCCTCTCCTGATTCTCATGCCATGAACGACCCTGCCCTGCCCTCCTGGACCCCCTCCCCCGAGCGCATCGCGCGCTCGCACCTCAAGCGATTCATGCGCGAGGTCGCGCGCACCTGGGGGGTTGACTGCCATGACCAGGCTTCGCTGCACCGCTGGTCGGTGCAGCACCCCGAGCAGTTCTGGCGCTCGGTCTGGGATTTCTGCGACGTGATCGCCGAGGGCCGCGTTGATGTCGTGCTCGAGGACGCCGACCGGATGCCCGGCGCGCGCTGGTTCCCGGAAGCGCGGCTCAACTACGCCGAGAACCTGCTGCGCCGCTCGGACGAGGCCACCGCGATCGTCTTTCGTGGTGAGGGCAAGGTGCGCAGCACGGTCACCTTCGCGCAGTTGCACCACGAGGTGTCCCGGCTGCAGCAGGCGCTGCGCGCAGCGGGCGTGGGCGTGGGCGACCGCGTCGCGGGCTACGTGCCGAACATCCCCGGTTCGATCATCGCGATGCTGGCCACCGCCAGCCTGGGCGCGACCTGGTCGTCCTGCTCGCCCGACTTCGGACCGCAGGGCGTACTCGACCGTTTCGGCCAGATAGAACCGAAGGTGCTGATCGCGGCCGACGGCTACTTCTATGGCGGCAAGACGATCGACGTGATGCCTCGGGTGGCTGAAGTCGTCGCTCGCCTGCCGACGCTGCAGCGCACGGTGATCATTCCATACACGCGCCGCGACCCGGACCTCACTGGCATCCCCGGTGCGGTCGATGTGCATGACTTCATGGCGCCGTTCCAGCCGGCGAAGCTGTCGTTCGAGCGGCTGCCGTTCGACCATCCACTGTTCATCATGTTCTCCTCGGGCACCACCGGCGTGCCCAAGTGCATCGTGCACGGCGCCGGCGGCACGCTGCTGCAGCACCTGAAGGAACACCAGTTGCATGTGGACGTGCACCCGACCGACCGGCTCTTCTACTTCACTACCTGCGGCTGGATGATGTGGAACTGGCTCGCGACCGGTCTGGCCAGTGGCGCGACGCTGATGCTGTTCGACGGCTCGCCGTTCTACCCTAAGGGCAATGTGCTGTTCGACTTCGCGGCAGACGAAGGCATGACGATCTTCGGGACCTCGGCGAAGTACATCGATTCGCTGCGCAAGCTCGACCTCAGGCCCAAGGACACGCACGACCTGTCCCGGCTGCGCACGATGCTGTCCACGGGTTCCCCGCTGGTCGCGGAGAGCTTCGACTACGTCTACGCGAACATCAAGGCCGATCTCTGCCTGTCGTCGATCTCGGGGGGTACCGACATCGTGTCCTGCTTCGTGCTGGGCAGCCCGCTGCTGCCGGTCTGGCGCGGCGAGATCCAGTGCCGGGGGCTGGGCCTGGCGGTCGACGTCTGGGACGACGACGGCAAGCCGGTGCGCGGCGCGCGCGGCGAACTGGTGTGTACGCGGCCCTTCCCCTGCATGCCGGTGGGCTTCTGGAACGATGCCGACGGCAGCCGCTATCGCGCCGCCTATTTCGAGCGCTTCCCGGGCGTGTGGTGCCACGGCGACTTCTGCGAACTCACCGGGCACGACGGCCTGATCATCCACGGCCGCTCGGATGCGGTACTGAACCCCGGCGGGGTACGCATCGGCACCGCCGAGATCTACCGCCAGGTGGAGCAGCTCGAAGAGGTGGTCGAGGCGCTGGTGATCGGGCAGGACTGGCCGCCGCAGCAGCCTTCAGACGTGCGTATCGTGCTGTTCGTGCGCCTGCGCGAGGGTCTGGTGCTGGATGACCCGCTGGCAGCGCGCATCAAGGCGCGCATCCGCGACAACACCACGCCCCGGCATGTGCCGGCGAAGGTGCTGCAGGTCGCCGACATCCCGCGCACCAAGAGCGGCAAGATCGTCGAACTCGCGGTGCGCAACGTCGTGCATGGTCAACCGGTGAAGAACCGCGAGGCGCTGGCCAATCCCGAAGCACTGGAGCTGTTCGCCGGCCGGACCGAACTGTCGGGCTGACGCACGCCGGGCACAGGCATGCCGGCTGCAGGCCGGGTGGCGCGCCGGTCCCGCAATTGACCCGAATACCCCATGGGGGTATGTTTCCGGCATGGATACCCTGCCTGCCGCGGGTGCTCGCCGTCCCGCTGCCGCGTCGGTCGAACTGGCCATCGAAGGCATGACCTGCGTGGCCTGCGCGGCGCGCATCGAGAAGGTGCTCTCCCGCCTGCCCGAGGTCACCGCTTCGGTGAACTTCGCGACCGCACGCGCACGCGTGGCGTACGACCCCGCGAGCACCGACGCGTCCGCACTGACCGATGCGGTCGCCCGCGCGGGCTACGCCGCCCGGGTGGTCGAGACCGGATCGCTGGCGCAGGACGAGGCGGCAGCGGTGGCGACCGATGCGAGCCACCGTGCCGCGACCCGGGCGCTGATTCTTTCCGCGCTGCTCACCTTTCCCCTGGCCGCGCAGATGGTGGGCATGTTCGCCGGCCAGCACGACTGGATGCTTCCGGACTGGCTCCAGCTGGCGCTGGCCAGCGCGGTGCAGTTCGGCTTCGGTCGGCCGTTCTACCGGGGCGCCTGGAACGCCTTGCGCGGCGGTGGCGCGAACATGGACGTGCTGGTCGCGCTCGGCACGACCATCGCCTGGGGCTACAGCGCCGTGGTCACCTTCGTCGAGCCGGGCGGGCACCTCTATTTCGAGTCCAGTGCCATGATCATCACCCTCGTGCTTTTCGGAAAATGGCTGGAGGC
>JBILGF010000323.1:0-4185 GCA_044351195.1 Burkholderiales bacterium | reverse complement strand
TGCCGGTCGAGGACCGCTACAGCATGGATCGCGAACAGATCCTGCAGAACATTTCGGTGCTGTTCGGTGGCCGCATCGCCGAGGAAGTGTTCATGGGCCAGATGACCACCGGTGCGTCGAACGACTTCGAGCGCGCGACCGACCTGGCACGCAAGATGGTCACCCAGTGGGGCATGAGCAAGGAGCTCGGCACCATGGTCTACGGCGAGAACGAAGGCGAGGTGTTCCTCGGCCGGTCGATCACGACGCACAAGAACGTGTCCGAGGCGACCATGCAGCAGGTGGACGCCGAGATCCGCCGCATCATCGACCAGCAGTACACGCTGGCGCGCCGGCTGATCGAGGAAAACACCGACAAGATGCATGCGATGGCCAATGCCCTGCTCGAGTTCGAGACCATCGATGCCGAGCAGATCCAGGACATCATGGAAGGTCGCCCGCCGCGGCCGCCGAAGCCGGCGCAGCCGCCGGCCTCGTCGCCAGGCGGTGGCAATGCGTCGTCGCCGACCGCGCCTCCTGCGCCTTCGACGACACCCGCGACCGAGGCCTGAACGCCTGCGCGGTGTCCGGTCCGGTGCGTCGTCACTGGCGTTGCGGGCGGTTCCGGGTCGCACTGGACCGTCCGCGCCTGATGGGCGTGATCAACGTCACGCCCGATTCGTTTTCCGACGGCGGGCGGTTCCTCGAGATGGCCTCGGCCGTCGCGCACGGCCGGACGTTGCTTGGCGAGGGTGCCGACATCCTGGATATCGGCGGCGAGTCGACCCGTCCCGGTGCGGCTGCCGTCGGCGTATCCGACGAGTTGCGCCGTGTGCTGCCGGTGGTCGAGGGGCTGGTCGACGCCGGTGTGCCGCTGTCGGTGGATACCACCAAGCCAGCGGTGATGAGTGCGGCCATTGCCGCCGGGGCCTCGATCATCAACGACATCCAGGCGCTGCGCACCCCGGGTGCGCTCGAGACCCTTGCCGAAAGCGATGCCGGCATCTGCGTCATGCACATGCAGGGCATGCCGGCGACGATGCAGCGCGAACCGCGCTATGGCGACGTCGTCTCCGAAGTGATGGCCTTCCTGGCTGGCCGTGTCGATGCGCTGGTCCACGCCGGCGTGGCACGCGAACGGATCGCGGTCGATCCGGGCATCGGCTTCGGCAAGACGCTCGAGCACAACCTGGCGCTGCTGCAGGCACTGCCCCGGCTGCGTGAACTCGGCTGCGCCGTGCTGGTCGGGCTGTCGCGCAAGTCGATGCTCGGTGCGCTCACCGGTCGTGCCACGGGAGAACGGATGGCTGCCAGCGTCGGCGGCGCCCTGTGGTGCGCCCTGCACGGGGCTGACATAATACGGGTGCACGATGTGCGCGAGACCCGGGACGCCCTGGCTGTCTGGCGCGCACTCGATGCATCCCATCCGTCGCATCAGCCCGGCAGCATATCCACGCCTTGACCCGCAAGTACTTCGGCACCGACGGCATTCGCGGCCGCGTAGGCGAGCCCCCGATCACCCCCGACTTCGTGATGCGGCTGGGCAATGCGGCCGGCCGCGTGCTGGCCGGTGGCAACGTTGCCACGGGCTCGGTGTCGGGCGCAACCCTCGCCGACGTCACCAATGGCCGGCTCGACATCCAGCCTGCCGTGGTGATCGGCAAGGACACGCGGGTGTCCGGCTACATGCTCGAGTCTGCACTGCAGGCCGGGCTGTCGGCGGCGGGCGTGGACGTATACCTGTGCGGCCCGATGCCGACGCCGGCGATCGCCTATCTCGCCCGTGCGCTGCGACTGTCCGCCGGCATCGTGATCAGCGCCTCGCACAACCCGTACGAGGACAACGGCATCAAGTTCTTCAGCGGCGACGGCAACAAGCTGCCCGATGCGGTCGAACTCGAGATCGAGCGGGTGCTCGAGCAACCGCTGGTCACGCTGCCCTCGTCGGGCCTGGGCAAGGCGCGTCGCCTGCCCGATGCCGGCGGGCGCTACATCGAGTTCTGCAAGGGTACCTTCCCGGCCGATCGCAGCCTGCGCGGCCTGCGCATCGTCGTCGATTGCGCCCATGGCGCGACCTACCATGTCGCAGAGCCTGTGTTCCACGAACTCGGGGCCGACGTGATCCCGATCGGCAACCACCCCGACGGGTTCAACATCAACCGCGGTTTCGGCGCGACCCATCCGGCGACGCTGAGCGAGGCGGTGAAGGCCAATCGCGCCCACCTGGGCATCGCCCTGGACGGCGATGGCGACCGGCTGGTGATGTGCGACGACAACGGCACGGTGTTCGATGGCGACCAGCTGCTGCATGCGATCGCGGTCGACCGCCTCGAGACCGGCCAGCTGCGCGGTGGCGTGGCGGGCACCCTGATGAGCAATCTGGCGCTCGAGCGCACGTTCCGGGAAAAGGGCATTCCTTTCGAGCGGGCAAAGGTCGGCGACCGCTACGTGCACGAGTTGCTGGTTGCGCGCGGCTGGCAGCTCGGCGGCGAGAACTCGGGGCATATCCTCTGCCTCGACCGGCATACCACCGGCGACGGGATCGTGTCGGCGCTGCAGGTGCTGGCCGGGCTTGCACGCAGCCGGCGCACGCTGGCCGAAGCTGCGGGCTCGCTGGTGCTCTATCCCCAGGTGCTGGTGAACGTGAAGACCTGCACTCCAAGGGCTTTCCGTGACGATGCCGGGGTTGCCCGTGCGGTGTCGGCGGCCGAAGCCGCGCTCGGCGAGCGCGGGAGGGTCCTGCTTCGGCCCTCGGGCACCGAACCGGTGGTGCGGGTGATGGTCGAGTCGGACGAGGCACCGTTGTCCCGGCACTGGGCCGATACGATCGCCGAGGCGATCCGCGTGGCCGGCTGAGTCAGGGGAGGGGCAGGGGAGGGGCGGGGGCCCTCGCCGCCAGGCAGGTCGCCTGACGTTGCGCAAGACCGCGGTCATCAGGTCATGACACTGTAACAGTCGACCGCGATACTCCGCTCGCGCGCTGGTCGATGTCATCGTCCAGAAGCGCAACCGTCTCTCTTGCGGCCGGTTCCGGGCGACGTCCGGGGCTGGTCGAGCGTGGATTTTCCCTGTCACGGTCGTCGCCTTCCGGCTCCGGCGCGCTGCAACTCCTGCGTCCCGCTGGCGTCCTGATCGGTCTCGCATCCCACCCCCAAGGAACCCTCTGATGAACTTCAAACTCCGCCTGACCGCGCTGGCCGCGGGCCTCGCGTTCACGGCCAGCGCCGCTGCCCAGCAGAAAGTCGATCCCTCGCTGCCGGTCTACAAGGCCGTCAGCGGCGTCTCCGGCAACCTGACCTCGATCGGTTCGGACACGCTGAACAACCTGATGACCTACTGGGCCGAGGGTTACCGCAAGCTGTACCCGAACGTCAACGTGCAGATCCAGGGCGCAGGCTCGGGTACCGCGCCGCCGGCGCTGGTGCAGGGCACGGCACAGTTCGGGCCGATGTCGCGGCCGATGCGCGGCACCGAGATCGAGGCCTTCGAGAAGAAGTTCGGTTACAAGCCGATTCCGATCCGCGGTGCGATCGATGCCCTGGGCGTGTTCGTGCACAAGGACAACCCGATCCAGTGCCTGAGCCTGCAGCAGGTCGATGCAATCTTCTCGTCGACCCGCCGTGGTGGCGCCAACGCACCGGTCAAGACCTGGGGTGAAGTCGGCCTGAAGGGCGACTGGGCGAACCGTCCGATCTCCAAGTACGGCCGCAATTCGGCCTCGGGCACCTACGGCTACTTCAAGGATGTCGCGCTGTTCGGTGGCGACTACGCTGCCGACGTGCGCGAGCAGCCGGGTTCGTCGACGGTGATCCAGGGCGTGGCCGCCGACATCAGCGGCATCGGCTACTCGGGCGTGGGCTACGGCACCGCCGACGTGAAACCGGTCGAGATCCGCGGCAAGGACGGCAAGTGCTACGGGCCGACCGGCATCAACGCGGCGACCGGCAACTACCCGATCGCCCGGTTCCTGTATGTCTATGTGAATGCGAACCCGAACGCGACGATGGAACCGCTGCGCGCCGAGTTCATCCGTTATGTGTACAGCCAGCAGGGTCAGGCCGACGTGATCCGCGCCGGTTTCTTCCCGCTGGTGAAGGCGATCGCCGATCAGGACCTGAAGGTCTTCGGTCTGCTGCGCTGATCGACGCAGCGCAGTGAGGAGGCCGCGCGAGCATCCGGCTCGCGCGGCCTCGGTCGGTTTCCGTA
>JBILGF010000029.1:0-13278 GCA_044351195.1 Burkholderiales bacterium | reverse complement strand
GGGGGGGGGGTGCGCTGCCCGGGCTTGCGCCAGCCCCACGAACGCCGGCCGCCGATGCACGACCTTCAACCTTGCGAGCAGCGCGACGATTACGGTTGCCGCCTGCTGCCCTTCGACCCCTGCGTCGAATCCCGTCGCAGGAACCTCGGCGCCGCCGCTTCGCTCACGATGTCGAACAGCCCCTCGTCCTTCGACGCCACCCGCGAGCGCATCTTCGTCGCTGCGTACAGCGACTCCTTGCCGAACCGTTCCTGGTCGCGTTGCTGGGCGATCTGCTCGAGCGAGGCCAGGATTTCCTGAACCCACGGCTGGTCGCCGAAGCGGCGGCCGGCCGAGTCGATCAGTGCCTGCACCCGGTCCCAGTTGCCGGCTTCGGCGGCGGCGCGCGCCTGCTCGAGCAGGCGGCTCGCCTCGACCTCGGCATGCCGCGAATGCACCAGGCTGTCGGCGGTCAGCGCGTCCCAGACCTGCGGGGACACCGTTTCCATCGTGAGCACGGCGTCGGGGAAGGCGATCGGTGCGCGCTGCAGGCTCGTGCCGGTGACGCCAGCCTGCAGCAGCGGGATGCCGGGCAGCGGCTCGAAGCCGGCCGGGATCGACAGCTCGACCAGCACCCAGGCCTCGGCGCCCCAGGGGATGTCCGGCAGGCTGATCACCGGCACGCCGGCGCGTGCCTCCGTCGGATAGTCGTTGAGCACCTTCATGCCCACGCCGGGGCAGGGCGCGATCGACAGCCGTACCTGGCGCGCATACAGGTTCGAGATCAGGTCGAACTCTTCGGCGAAGGGCTCGAACAGGTCGGCAGCGGTATCGCCGTAGTAGTGGTTGCCGCCGCCGGCGCGCGCCATCGAGATCATCAGCGTCTCGTTGAAGTCGCGCCCCAGCCCGTAGGTGGAGGTGGTGATGCCGCGCGTGGCCGCGGCCGTGCAGCGCTCGGCGATCGCCTGCGCTTCGGTGAGCTCGCCGCTGTTGGCGTTGCCGTCGGTGAGCAGGATGATGCGCGCGATCGACGCCGATGCTGAACCCGGCAGCAGTGAATCGGCGCCGGCGGCCCAGCCGCCGTAGAGGTCGGTGTTGCCGCCGCACTGGATGCCGGCCAGCGCGTGGTGCAGCGCGCGCCGGTCGCCGACCGGCTGCGCTGGCGCGAGCAGCGTCGCCCGGTGGTCGAAGGTCACCAGCGAGGCCACGTCGGTCGGCAGCAGTCGATCGACGATGTGGCGCGAGCAGCGCACGGCTTCCTGCAGCGGCTGGCCGCTCATCGACCCGGAGCGGTCGATCACCAGCGACAGGTGGTACGGCTGCCGGACCGGCACGGCGGACAGGTCGGCATCGGGCGCCTGGACCCGCACCAGCACCGGAACGGTGTGGGCGAGGCCGGCGATCAGGGCCGGCTTGAGGGGGGTGAGGACAACCTGCGGCGCAGCAGCAGGGACGGGGGCGGACGCAGCGGGAGCTTTGGCGGACATCGGACCTCCTCGTGTACGGGAGGACAAGATCGCGTGTGGCAGGCTCATGGGATGAGGCATCGACGCGGCGGGCCGCGTTTCCCACGCCGGGCGAAAACAGGTCGCAGGCCCGCGGCGCGGCTGTTAGCATGTTGCGAGCATGACGTCGCGCCGAGCGGCGCGCCGCCGCCAACCCCGGGCTCTCCTGCATGGATCGCACCGAACGCTTCCGCACGATCACCCGCCTGGTGGCCCGGCCGCAGGGCGCGTCGCTGCAGCAATTGATGGACGCGCTCGAGGTCTCGCGCGCCACGATCAACCGCGACCTCGAGTACCTGCGCGACCGCTTCAATGCGCCGATCGAGTGGGACCGTGACGACGGCGCCTACCGGCTGCGTCCGCACGGTGCGGACGGCCAGCGCTTCGAGCTGCCCGGGCTGTGGCTCGACGAGCGCGAGATGCTGGCGCTGCTCACCATGCAGCGGCTGGTCGGCGAACTGCAGCCGGGCTTCCTCTCGCGCCAGCTCAAGCCGCTGGCCGATCGGCTGCAGGCGCTGATCGGCGGTGCCGGCCATCCGGCCGGTGAGATCGCCCGGCGGGTGAAGGTGCTGCCGATGGGCGCGCGGCGCGCGACGCTGGAGCATTTCGAGCGGGTCGCCGGTGCGCTGCTCGAGCGGCGGCGCGTGAAGCTGCGCTACCGCGGCCGAGGGCGCGGCGAGGACACCGAGCGCGAGGTGTCGCCGCAGCGGCTGGTGCACTACCGCGACAACTGGTACCTCGACGCCTGGTGCCACCTGCGCGGCGACCTGCGCAGCTTTTCGGTCGACGCGATCCTGGCCGCGACCGTGCTGGCGACGAAGGCCGATGACGTGCCCGAAGCCACGCTGGATGAAGTGCTGGGGTCGGGCTACGGCATCTTCTCCGGGAAGGCGACGAAGCTGGCAAAGCTGCGCTTCAGCGCCGAGCGTGCCCGGTGGGTAGCCTGCGAGGTATGGCATCCGCAGCAGAAGGGCGCGTACCTGGCCGACGGGCGCTACGAGCTCGAGCTGCCGTATGCGAGCGAACTGGAACTGGTGATGGACGTGATGAAGTACGGCGCCGAGTGCGAGGTGGTGGGGCCGGAGGCGCTGAGGAGCCTGGTGCAGGCGCGGCTGGGGGAGGCGGGCAGGGTTTATCGGGTCGATATGTAAGAGCGCTGCGCATCCGAAGCGCCGGATAGGGATGGCGAGCACTTTCGCGTCTGTGGTTTTCGACGTAAGCTTTTGATGTCTCCGAACCCGTCAAGGAGGGCCGCCCATGAATGTCGACGCCAATCGTATTCGCTGCATCGATCCCCTGGTCTGGCCCCAGTACCCTTACAACGAGCCGCCACGTCAGGGCGAACGATCGGAACCGCGCTACGCAAGCATTGCCGACTACGAAGCGCGTATTACCTTGCGCGATGGCGTAAGACTGGCGGCGGACGTGATCCGTCCCAGCGCATCGGGGATGAAGTTCCCGGCACTGGTGACGACTTCAGTCTACACGCGCCAGCTTCAGCGTACGGTGGTCGCCCTCGGCCAGAACGAGGCGGGAGTCTCCGAGTTCTGGGTGCCACGCGGCTACGCCCACGTCATTGTCGATGTGCGCGGCTGCAACGATTCCGAGGGAGAGTACGACCTGTTCGGTGCTCAAGAGCAGCAGGACCTGTACGACATCATTCAGTGGGTCGGTGAGCAGCCCTGGTGCAACGGCAGCGTCGGGATGAGCGGTATTTCCTACATGGGACGAACCCAGCTCTTTGCCGCCGCACAGCAGCCACCTAGCCTGAAGGCGATTTTTCCCTACGACGCGTCTTGCGACTTCTACCGGGATGCATGCTTCCACGGCGGTATTGCGACGAACTTCACCACGCACTGGACATCGTTCGTGATGAATCTGAACATGACATCGGGCCGCAATCCAAGAGTTGACAAGCTCAAGGAGAAACTCGAGATCATGTACAGCCACAAGTATCCTTGCGACGGCCCTTTCTATCGGGAACGGTCGGCGGGGCCGCGGCTCGATCGGATCAACGTGCCTGCCTACTTCGGCTCGGGCTGGTACATGAACGAACTTCACTTGAAGGGCGTTTTCGATGGTTACGGCGGTACCCCGGACATTCCCAAGCGCGCGATGATCGGTCCCAAACCGTGGCCGTTGCGGCCGTGGGCCGGATATCACTACGAGATGCTGCGGTGGTACGACCACTGGCTGAAGGGAATGGATACGCGCGTGATGGAAGGAGCGCCCATCCAGATCTACGTGCAGGGAGAGAACATCTGGCGGTCGGAGAACGAATGGCCGCTCAAGCGCACGCAGTGGCGTGACCTGTTCCTAGACGGTCGTGCCGACGGGGAGGGAACGCTGTCGGATAGCGCGGGGCCGGAACGGCAGCGTCAGCTCGAGTTCGATGCGGGAAGCGAGGCCGCCTGGCACGGCGAGCCGCGACTGGTGTATCGCACCGAGCCGATGTCGCGAGACACCGAAGTGACGGGCCCGATGGCGCTCTATTTACAGGCGTCGTCGACCGCGCGGGACACGGACTGGGTAATCGGCGTCGCCGATGAATCGCCCGATGGCAGCGTGCGTGAGCTCACCAAGGGTTGGCTGCGTGCCTCGCACCGCAGGCTGGATTCCGCGAAGTCCAGCCTCTTCCAGCCCTACCATCCGCACGAGATGCAAGAGCCCCTCGAGCCAGGGACCGTCTACGAGTTCGCGATCGAGGTGTGGCCGACATCGAACCTGTTTCGCGCTGGCCACCGACTCCGCCTGGAAATCGCCAACTCCGATTCGATCATCGCGAGTTCCGGTCGGCCGCACCTGACGCTGCGCAACGTCGCCACCAACACGATACATGAAGGCGGGCAGCGGCCGTCAAGGCTCGTGGTGCCCTTCGTGCCTCGCTGAGTAGACCGGCCGCGCCGGCGCGCCGTTTGCGGCCGCAGCTGCAGGAGCGCTATTGCGGCTTGATGTTGGCGACCTCAGCGACCTGACGCCACATCGCGATTTCCTTGCGTACCCGTGCTTCGAACTCCTCCGGTGTATTGCCGACAGGTTCGCCACCGATATCCAGCAGGCGCTGCCGGATCTCCGGCTGTTGCAGGACGGACGCCACGTCGTTGCGGATACGTTGCACCAGTTCGCGCGCGGTCCCTTTCGGCGCCATAAGACCGAACCAGGAGACGGACTCGAATCCGGGCACATCGTCGGCGATCACAGGTGCCTCGGGAAAGAACACGGATGGCGTTAGCGTTCCGACGCCGATGATCCTCGCTCGCCCCGATTTGACAGCCGACTGCACCGAACTGATCGCAGCGATCGCCAGCGGGACGTGGCCGCCCAGCAGGTCGGTCATCAGCGGCCCGGCACCCTTGTAGGGAATGGGTTCCACGCTTACCTTGGCCAGCATGTTGAAGTAGTAGGTCGCCAGCGGCGAGCCGGCGTTACCCATGTTCATCTGCTTGGGGCGGGCTTTGGCCAGGGCGATCAGATCGCGGGCATTGCGCACGGGCAGGGACGGATGCGCGACGATCGCCTGCGGCGAGATCGTCACGAGCGTGATCTGCAGCAGATCGGTGTGCGGATCGTAGGGAAGCTTCGCGTAGGTGATCGGTGCGTTGGTGAAGAGATTTGACGTGAGCAGCAGGGTATGGCCATCGGGGGCGCTTTTCGCGACGTGATCGGTGCCGATGACGGTGCCCGCACCCGGGCGGGGGTCGAGCACGATCTGCTGCTTCCACCGCTCGGTGAGCGCCGGCATGATGATCCGCGCATTTGCATCGCTGCTTCCCCCAACTGCAAAGGGGATGACCAGTCGAAGCGGTTTCGCGGGGAAGGCCTGAGCGAGTGCCGAGCCAGCCGCCAGCAGCAGCAGTCCGAAGACGCATCTGATGGCTGGTGCTTTACCGATGGCAGGCGAGCTGCTGCCGCATTCATTTCGATCCGGCGCTCCGCGCTGGACCGCCGCTCCTCGTCCCGTAACGTGCTCGATCATGCGAGTCGTCCTTATCGTTGGTATCGTCTGGCGCCTTTACTGCAAGCGTGCGGCGATCCACCACAGGTTTTTTTCACGGTACCACGCTGAACGTAATCGCGTCAAAATGAGCATTATCGCGTTCGTTACTTTGGACCCAGCGGTGTGGCGCTGCCGGGAGGCCTTCATTGCTACGACCCATCCGGCTGAGGTCACCAAGCATCAGCATCAGGTTGCCGGGCAATGGCACGACCGTGATTGGCGTGAGCAGAAAGGCGCGAAGCTGCCCGTCCTCAAGGGAGATCGCGTTACCTGCGATCTCGCCCCTGTCGTTGATGCCCCAAGCGTAAACCAACATATGCAATGCGGTGGCATTGCCTGCGAGCACGGTATTGAGATCGATGACCACCCAGCCTCGCCATCCTCCTTCGCGCACGATGCAGGGCAACGTTGGGCGCAGGCCAATGTTCGGAAGCACAGCTCGGTCGAACCCCTTCGCAGCCCAGATTAAGAAGCCGGTTACCATTCGGCTCGAAGCGGGATCTATTTCTTGTTTCAAGGGAATGGCCGAAGAGACGGGCATTCCGCATCAAAGCGTCATCAACCTGTACCTGAAGGAATGCGCTGCAAGCGGAAAGCGGCCTGACCTGATGGCCCAACAGGAGGATCAATGACCCCAGCGGTTTCCCGGCAGGACGCCATGGCCTTGCGCCGCGCGCTGCACGTCGGCGGCATCGAGTACGACTACTTCAGCCTCGCTGATGCGGCCAGCCTTGGCCTCGCCGGCGTCGGTCGGCTGCCGTTCACGATCAAGGTGTTCGTCGAAAGCCTCATCCGGCAGCGCGCGCTGGGCCAGTCCGGCCCGGAAGACCTCGCCAACCTCGCGCAGTGGCTGGCCGCACGCCCGCAAGGCCATCAGGACTGCGAGATCGGCTTCCGCCCTGCGCGCATGATGATGCCCGACTCCTCCGGCATCACCCTGCTCGGCGACCTGGCCGCGATGCGCGACGCGATGGTCGACCTGGGTGGCGACCCGCGCCGGATCAACCCGCAGATCCAGCTCGATTTCATCGTCGATCACTCGGTGATGGTCGAGGCACAGGGGCGTGCGGATGCGCTCGCGTCCAACATGCAGCGCGAGTTCGAGCAGAACCGTGAGCGCTACGAGTTCCTGCGATGGGGCAGCCGCGCGTTCGGCAACCTGCGCGTGTTTCCGCCGGGCTCGGGTATCCTGCACCAGATCAACCTCGAGTACCTCGCCAGCGTGGTGTTCACCGCCGAGCTCGATGGTCGTACCCTGGCGTGCCCGGATTCGCTGATCGCGATGGACAGCCATACCGCGATGACCAACGCACTGGGCGTCGTCGGCTGGGGTGTCGGCGGCCTGGAGGGCGGCACCGTGGCCCTGGGCGAGCCGATCTCTATCCTGGTGCCGGAGGTCGTCGGTTGCCGGCTGGTCGGCCGTCTGCCTGTGGGTACCACCGCCACCGACCTGGCGCTGACCGTGACGCAGGCGCTGCGCCGGCACGGGGTGATCGCGAAGGTGGTGGAGTTTTTCGGCCCGGGGGTGGACACGCTCATGCTGCCCGAGCGGGCGACACTCTCCAACATGACGCCCGAGTACGGCGCGAACATGGGCTTCTTCCCGATCGATGCCGAGACGCTGCGCTATCTCTTGCTGACCGGCCGCACCTCGTCGCAGGTGGCGCTGGTCGAGGCGTATTGCCGGGCGCAGGGCCTGTGGCGCGACGGTGCCGGTGCGGTGCCGGACTATGCGCAGGTGGTCGAGGTCGACCTCGCTGCCGTCGAGCCGGTGATGGCCGGGCCGGGCAGGCCGGATGCGCGGGTGCCGCTCGCGCAGGTGCCGGCCGCCTTTGCGGCGGCCATGGCAAGCGCTTCCGCCGATGCGTCCACCGCCGTGTCTGCAACGCCCGCCCGCGTGCCCCTGCCCGGCATGGACGACACGCTCGGGCACGGCGACGTGGCCATCGCGGCCATCACCAGTTGCACCAACACGTCGAACCCGATGGTGATGATCGCCGCCGGCCTGCTCGCGCGCAACGCGCGTCGCCGTGGGCTGAAGCCACCGCCAAGGGTGAAGACCTCTCTGTCGCCGGGCTCGCGCGTGGTGGCAGACTACCTTGCGCGCAGCGGCCTGCAGGATGATCTCGATGCGCTGGGCTTCCAGGTCACCGGCTTCGGTTGCATGACCTGCATGGGCAACTCCGGCCCGCTGGCCGACTCGGTGCTCGCAGCCATCGACGACGCGAAGCTGGCTACGGTGGCGGTGCTGTCGGGCAACCGCAACTTCGATGCACGTATCCACCCGAGCGTGCGTGCGAACTTCCTTGCTTCGCCGCCACTGGTCGTCGCCTGCGCGATCGCCGGTACCCTCACCCGGGACCTCACGCGCGAACCGCTCGGCACGGACCCGGACGGACATCCGGTGTACCTGCGCGAGATCTGGCCGGATGCGGATGAGGTGCGCGCCGTGCTCGACCGCACGCTCGATGCGGACCTGTTCCGCGCACGCTATGCCGGCATCCTCGAAGGCTCGCCGCAATGGCGGTCGCTGGTGGCGCCGGACACCCCGCGCCATGCCTGGCGCGGTGCAAGCCACTTCATCATCCGTCCGCCGTTCTTCGAGGGCATGCCACCGGTGCCCCCATCGGTGCAACCGGTACGGAATGCGCGCGTGCTGCTGATGCTCGGCGACATGGTCACCACCGACCACATCTCGCCGATCGGTGCGATCCCGGCGTCCAGCCCAGCCGGCCGCTACCTGCAGTCGCTGGGCGTCGCGACCAAGGACTTCGTGAACTACGCCGCCCGGCGCCTGAACCACGAGGTGATGGTGCGTGGCACGTTCGCGAACCTGCGGCTGCGCAACGAACTCACGCCGGGCGTCGAAGGGTCGTCCACCGTCCACCTGCCGAGCGGGGAGGCGATGTCGGTACACGCGGCGGCCGAGCGCTATCGTGCGGCAGGCACGCCGCTGATCGTGGTTGCGGGGCGCGAGTATGGCGCCGGCTCTTCGCGCGACTGGGCGGCCAAGGGCACGAGCCTGCTCGGCATCCGTGCGGTGATCGCCGAGTCGTTCGAGCGCATCCACCGATCGAACCTGGTGGGGATGGGCGTGCTGCCGCTGCAGCTCCCGGCTGGCACCACGCGGCGTACGCTCGGGCTTACCGGCCACGAGTCGTTCGACCTCGATGCCGTCGCCGCCGCGCAGGGGCCCAGGGCCGCCGTGGCATGTACGATCACCCGCGACGACGGCAGTCGCACGCCGATCACGCTGACCGCGCGCCTGGATACCCGGCTCGAGGTCGAGTACTACCGACATGGCGGCATCGTGCAGCATGTGCTGCGCAAGTTCCTCGAGGAGACACCCTGATGAAATGCTTCACTGCAATCGCCCCGGCCTTCCTGCTGTCGACCGTGGCCGCCACGGGCTGGGCGCAGCCGGCCGAGTATCCGCACAAGTCGATCCTGTTCATGGTGCCCCAGGCTGCCGGCGGGTCCACCGACACGCTCGCACGGCTCATCGGCCAGCGGCTGGGCGACGGGCTGGGCGTGACGGTGGTGATCGAGAACCGTCCGGGGGCGAACGGCATCATCGGCACCGAGGCCGCGCTCAAGGCCGCGCCCAATGGTGCGACCCTGGTAGTGAGCGGCACCGGCATCATGGCGATCAACCCCTCGCTGTACCCGAAGCTGTCCTACGACCCGGTGCGCAACTTCGCCCCCGTGGCCAACTTCGGCTACTCGACCAGCGTGCTGGTGGCGCACCCGTCGCTGCCGGTGAAGACCATCGCCGACGTGATCGCCCTGGCGAAGAAGAAGCCCGGTGCGATCAAGTACGCATCAGCCGGCGTAGGCAGTTCGCCGCACCTCTCGGCGGCGCTGTTCCAGCACATGTCCGGCGTCGACGTGCTGCACGTGCCCTACAAGGGCAGCACGCCCGGGGTCACCGCGACGATCACCGGCGAGACCGAGATCATGTTCACCGGCGTCGCTTCCGCGCTGTCGTTCATCAAGGCCGGTCGCCTGCGCCCGATCTCGATCAACGGGCCGCGGCGCAGCCCCGCGCTGCCCACGACGCCGACGGCGGGCGAGTCCGGCCTGCCCGGCTTCGAGGCGGATTTCTGGATCGGCCTGTTCGCGCCGGCTGGCGTGCCGCGTCCGCTGATCACGCGGCTCAACACCGAGGTCAACCGCATCCTCACCGCCGATGGCATGCGCGAGCGCCTGAGCGAGCTGGGCGTGGATGCAGTGCCCGGGACGCCAGAGCAGTTCGGCGAACTGCTCGCCAGGGACATCGATCGCTGGGCCAAGGCCGTGAAGGCGGCGGGGCTCAAGGGGGAATAGCCGCAGCGGGAGCTCTCGGGTGGCACGACACGACCGATTGCCTTTGGCCCGGCTCTTGCTTCCCTGACTGGGTTTCCTCTCACCTCGACATACGGCTACCCATGATCACTCAACCGTCATTCCCAGTCCTCGCCGTCGCGTTCACCACGGCGCTCGCCGCATCGCTGGCCGCCACACCCGCCAGCGCCCAGAACTGGCCCGAGAAGCCGATGCGTATCATCGTGCCCTGGGCTCCGGGTGGCAGTACCGACATCGTCGGGCGCATGCTCGCGGCCGACCTGTCGAAGCGCTTCGGCCAGAACGTGGTTATCGAGAACCGCGCAGGTGCCGGCTCGATCGTCGGCCTTGAATTCACGTCGGCCGCGGCGCCCGACGGCTACACCTGGATGCTTACCTCCACCGGCTACGGCTTCATCATCCAGAAATCGAAGGTCGACCTGGTCAACAGCTTCGCACCGGTGGCGATGATCGGCACCAGCGACAGCGCAGTGGTGGTGCATCCGGCCTTCCCGGCAGCGAACGTGAAAGAGCTGATCGCGCTCGCGCGCAAGCGCCCGGGCGAGATCAACTTCGCCTCGTCGGGCATCGGCGGCTTCCCGCACCTGAACACCGAACTGTTCATGCTGCTGTCGAAGACGCGGATGACGCACGTGCCGTTCAAGGGTGGCGGGCCGGCGCTGGCGGACAACGTCGCGGGCAACTCGCAACTGCAGATCGGCTCGCTGCCGGGCGCGCTGCCGTTCATCAAGAGCGGACGCCTGCGTCTGATCGCGATGGGCGGGCCGAAGCGCAACCCAGCGTTCCCCAACGTGCCCACCGTCAACGAGTCCGGCCTGCCGGGCTACGAGTCGCAGATCTGGTTCGGGCTGTTCGCACCGCGCGCGACGCCCGCGGGCATCATCGGGCAGATGCATGGCGCGATCAACGCGCTGCTGGAAACGCCCGACATGGCACGCCGGCTCGACGAGCAGGGCGTGATGATCTCCCGCCGCACGACGGCCGAGTTCGCGAAGCTGATGGAGTCCGAGACCGCGAAGTGGGCGAAGGTGATCAAGGCGGGCAACGTCACTGGCGAGTAGACACTCGCAGCCGACCGCTTCCGGATAGCCTCCGGGTGGTCGGCCAGGGAACCCACGTATCAACGTCCGAGGCCTGAACATGATCCTGAAGACTCGCAGCGCAGCCGTTTTCGCGTCGTCGATCGCGTTGGCCTCATGGGTGGTCGGCATGGCCCAGGCGCAGGAGGCCTGGCCGGCGAGGCCGATCACCCTCATCGTGCCGTTCCCGCCCGGCGGCGGCGGTGACATCGTTGCGCGGCCGCTGGCGAGCCAGCTCGAACGCATCCTCAAGCAGCCGTTCCTGGTCACCAACCGGCCGGGCGCTGCGGGTGCGATCGGCACAGCCGCCGCTGCAGCAGCGAAGCCCGACGGCTATACGCTGATGGTGACGATCTCCTCGTTCAGTACGGTGCCGGAGGTCGACGCGCTGTTCAAACGGCCGCAGGCCTTTACGCGCGAGCAGTTCATCCCGGTGGCCCGGTTGACCGCGGATCCGCCCCTGCTGGTGGCCAACGCCGCAGCCCAGTGGCGGTCGGTGAAGGAGCTGGTCGCAGCCGCGCGCAAGCGTCCGGGCGAGATGTTCTATGCCCACTCCGGTCTCTATGCTCCGCAGCACACCGCGATGGAGATTTTCGCGACCGCAGCGGGCATCCGGCTGCAGGACGTGCCCTACGTGGGTGGCGCGCCCGCGATGACCTCGGTGCTTGGCGGACATGCCACCATGCTGGCCGCCTCGCCGGCGCTGTCGTCGCCGCATGTGAAGGCAGGAAAGGTCCGCGTCTACGCGACCTGGGGCGCCGAGCGCAATCCGCTCTATCCCGATGTATCGACCCTGATCGAACTGGGCTACCAGGCGGAGTTCTACAACTGGTCGGGCATGTTCGCCGTGCGTGGCACGCCCGAGCCGATCGTGCGCCAGTTGCGCGAGGCGGTGCGCCAGGTGGTCACCGGCGAGGAGTACCGGTCAGCGATGTCGCGGGTGCTGACGCCAGTCGCCTTCCTGGATACGCCGGATTTCCAGAAGTTCCTCGAGGTGGATGCGCGGCGGGTCGGCGAAGCGATCCGTACGATGCGCAAGCCGGCGCAGTAGACACGCGGCGCGCCACGCGTCACTCCCGCAACGCCGCGATCCGCTGCACCACCGCCTGCTTCGGACTGCTGACCTCGCCTTCCTCGAACGCGAGTACCGTCAACCCTGCGAACGCCTCGCGCAACTCGCCCGGCCGCAGCAGGAACGCCGGGTTCGTCGGCCGGCCGAAGCGTTCGTTGCCGACCATGAACGTCTCGTAGATCAGCAGCCCGCCAGGCGCGAGCGCCGAGGCGATCAGCGGCAACAGCGGGCGGTGCAGGTAGTTGGTGACCACGATCGCGCCGAAGCGGCGCCCGGCCAGCGGCCAGGGGCTGCCGTCTTCGAGGTCTGCGCGGATGAACTCCACGCTGGCGGGTTCATCGAGGAGCGGCTGCCGGTCGACGGCGACTACCGGCAGGCCACGGGCGGCAAACCAGCGCGCGTGGCGGCCGCTGCCGCAGGCGATGTCGAGTACCGGGCCTGCCGTGACCTGCGTGCCCCAGCGCACGACCCAGGAAGACGGGTGATCGACTGCATGTACCGATTGTGCCGGCTCCTGTCGACGCTCGGCCTGCGTCTGCGCAATCACGGTTGGCGCCTTCAACGCCGATACACGCGTCAACCGTGACGAGCGCTGCGCTCCCGTTGCGCCCGCGCCCGAACGCCGTACTTGTAGACCTGGGTGTAGAGCCCGGTGAGCATGAGGATCGGCCACAGGAAGAGGCTGATCGCGACCCACATCACCCGCCCGTCCATCGGTCCACGCTCGCCGTTGTCGCTGCGCGAGACGGTGCCCTCGCTGAACAGGTGCCGGACGGGGTAGGTGATCAGGCCGAACAGTGCACCGAAGACAAGGAACGAGACGATCATGCTGTTCATGGCGATGCTCCCGGGGTCAGCACGCGCCGACAGTGGGCATGCGCAATTCAAGTGTGACATGCCAAATGGACATATGTACACGTCAATATCGCGTGACGGTCGTGGGGGAGACAGGTGCGTGCGCTTTCCTCGCCACCATCAGCCGATAACGCACCGCGCCACGCAGCTGCAGCAGTTCGAGCGTGCGTCCGCCGATATCGGCCTGCTCGCGCAGGTTGCGGCCGACGAGCCCCAGCCAGAACGCCCGCCGCTGCAGCCGGGCGCGCAGCGCAAGCAGTTCGTCGGGCTTCCCGAGCAGGATCAGCCCGGTGAGATCGCGTTCATGGATGCGCGCCAGGCCTGCTGTATCGATGGCCGTGCGCCACGTGGCTGCCGGTGGCGCGACCGGGCAGCGCCACATGCGCTTGAACAGGGCGAGATCGGCCTCGTCCTGCAGGGACAGGTCCGGCTCCGGCATGTCGTCGA
>JBILGF010000028.1:0-13322 GCA_044351195.1 Burkholderiales bacterium | reverse complement strand
AACGGCACAACCGGGCAGCCGTTGTCGCGCAGGAACGACTTCTCGGCGATGCGGTCCTGCGCGACCGCGACGCTCTCGGCGGCAGGGCTCACCACGAAGTGCCTGGCGAGGAAGCGCAGGCTCTCGGCGGGCACGTTCTCGAATTCGGTGGTTGCGCCCGCACAGCTTCCGGCGAGCTCGCGCAGCTTGGCTTCGTCGAGGTAGTCGCCCTGCAGGTGGCGGTCGGCGACGGTACCGGCCGGGCTGTCCGAGCCCGGGTCGAGCACGGTCACGCGATAGCCCATCGACTGCGCAGCCATCGCGAACATGCGCCCGAGCTGGCCGCCACCGAGCAGGCCGAGCGACGCGCCCGGAGCGATCATGGCTTGCCGGGCGGCAGTGTCATCGCCTCGACCTTGCGCCTGAGCGACTCGCGGTACGCATCGAGCTTCGCGCACAGCGCAGCGTCCGCATTGGCCAGCAGCGCCACCGCGAACAGCCCGGCATTCACCGCGCCCGCTTCACCGATCGCGAAGGTGGCGACCGGGATACCGCGCGGCATCTGCACGATCGACAGCAGTGAATCCTGGCCCTGAAGGTGGCGCGAAGGCACCGGCACGCCAAGCACCGGCACCGAGGTCTTGGCGGCGAGCATCCCCGGCAGGTGGGCGGCGCCACCGGCGCCGGCGATGATGCAGGCCAGCCCACGGCCGCGCGCGGTCGCGGCGTAGTCGAACATCGCGTCGGGCGTGCGGTGGGCGGACACGACCTTCGCCTCGTGGGGCACGCCGAACTCGGCGAGTACCGCCACCGCGTGCTGCATCACGTCCCAGTCGCTGTCGCTACCCATCACGACGCCGACCAGCGGAGTAACCTTCATCCTGGGCTCTTTCGGCAAAAGGCGGATTCTAGTCCTGCGGCGGGCACAGGGCGCAGGGCGCAGGCAAAGTGCATGCGGGTGGGTGCGGGCAGCATGGCGAGCTTCAGCACCCGATCGGGTCCGACGGGCCTGGCGCGACCGGGCGATAATCCACGTCGCCCCATCCTGCCGAGCCCAGCCCTTGATTCGAATCCCCGATACCGCCGTCGCCCGCATGGCACGCGTTGCCCGATGAGCGGCCGGACCACCTCCGAGGCTTGCGCAGCGCAGCGCCGGAGGCTGTTCGCACTGCTGGCGCGCGGGCTGCTGGCTTGCGTCGTGCTGGGCGTCCTGACCACCGCGCCCGCGCGCGCTGGCACCCTCACCGTGTCGGCGGCCGCCAGTCTGGCCAATGCATTCCGCGAGCTCGCGCCGCTGTTCGAGGCGCAGAATCCCGGGTTGCGCGTCGTGTTCAACTTCGCCTCGTCCGATGCGCTGCTGGCGCAGGTCGCGCGCGGTGCCCCGGTGGACGTGTTCGCGTCGGCCGACGAACAGACGATCGACCGTGCCGAGCGGCAGAAGCTGCTGGTGCCGGGCTCGCGCCGCACGTTCGCGCGAAACGCGCTGGTGGTGGTGGTGCCTTCCGACGCCAGGGCGCGGCCGTCCGCGCTCGCCGACCTGCAGCAACCGGCGTTCCGCCGGATCGCGATCGGCAGCGCCAGCGTGCCGGCGGGCCGCTATGCCCGTTCGGCCCTCGAGGCGGCGAAGCTGTGGCCGGCGCTCGAACCGCGTGCGGTGTTCGCGCAGAACGTGCGCCAGGCGCTCGACTATGTCGGGCGCGGCGAGGTCGAGGCCGGCTTCGTCTACGCAACCGACGCCGCCCTCATGAAGGACAAGGTGCGCATCGCGCTCACCGTGCCGACGCAGTCACCGATCCTCTATCCCGCCGCGGCGATCACGGGCAGTGCCCATGCCGACGGCGCGCGCCGGTTCATCGCGTTCCTGCTGTCGCCGCAGGCACAGACCATCCTCGCCCGCCAGGGCTTCCTGAAGCCATGATGCAGCCTCGACCGCGCCGCACAGGACGCCCGAACTGATCTCCGCACCCGACCCCGCCGTCTGGATCACGCTCGGCCTCACGCTGAAGGTGGCCGCTTGGGCGACCGGCATCAACCTGGTGCTGGGGACCGCCATCGGCTGGCTGCTCGCGCGCAAGGACTTCCCCGGCCGCGAGCTGCTGGACGCGATCCTCACCCTGCCGTTCGTGCTGCCGCCGACCGTGCTCGGCTACTACCTGCTGGTGGTGGTCGGCCGCCGCGGCTGGCTCGGCGGCTGGCTGCACGACACCTTCGGCATCAATCTGATCTTCACCTGGCAGGGTGCAGTGATCGCTGCCTCGCTGGTCGCCTTCCCGCTGGTGCTCAAGGCGGCGCGCACCGCCTTCGAGGCGGTGGACCCGCAGCTGGAGCAGGCCGCACGCGTGCTGGGCCTGGGCGAATGGGCGGTGTTCTTCCGGGTCACGGTGCCGCTGGCATGGCCGGGCATCCTCGCCGGCACGCTGCTCGTGTTCGCGCGGTCGATGGGCGAGTTCGGCGCGACGCTGATGGTCGCCGGCAGCATCCCGGGCAAGACGCAGACCCTGTCCATCGCCGTGTACGAGGCCGTGCAGGCCGGGCAGGATTCCGTCGCCAACACGCTGGTGCTGATCACCTCGGTCACCTGCATGGTGGTGCTGCTGCTGGCCGGCCGGCTCTCGCCACCCCGGGGCCGGCGATGAGCTTCACGGTCGACATCGCGAAGTCGGTCGGCGGGGCGCGTGGGCGGTTCGAACTGCAGGTCGCGTTCGAGACGACCGCACGCCGCACCGTGATCTACGGCCCGTCGGGCGCCGGCAAGAGCCTGACCCTGCAGGCGATCGCCGGGCTGCTGGTGCCGGATCGCGGACGCATCGCTTTCGACGGCGAGACGCTGTTCGATTCAGCCAGCCGCGTGCACATGCCCGCGCGCACACGCCGCTTCGGCTACCTGTTCCAGGACTATGCGCTGTTTCCGGGGCTCAACGTCCGGCAGAACGTCGCGTTCGGATTGTCGACCGGCCTGCGCAACCCGCCGCGCCATGCTGGCGGCCCGGCCGTCGACCGCTGGCTCGACGCGCTCGAGTTGCGCGAGGTCGCGCTGCAACGGCCGCACGAGCTGTCGGGCGGCCAGCGCCAGCGCGTCGCGCTGGCACGCGCACTGGTCAACGACCCGCGCGCATTGCTGCTCGACGAACCGTTTTCTGCGCTCGACCCGGAACTGCGCCAGCGCACGCGGGCGGCGCTCGACCGGCTGCTCACCCGCATCGGCATTCCGATCGTGATGATCACCCATGATCCGGAGGACATCCGATGGTTCGGGGAGCGGACGCTTTATCTGCGCGAGGGCGGGATACAGGACGCACCTGAACAGTCGTGACGGTTCCCGATGCGCGATACTCGGGCATCGTCACGACCAGCCTTCCTGCCTGCCCATGCTGCTCCATGCAGATCTCACCCGTCGCGTCGCGATCGACACGCATGCCGTCGCGTGGGTCGACTCGCCCTCGCCCGGCGTACAGCGCAGGATGCTCGACCGCGACGGCAGCGAGAGGGCACGCGCGACGTCGATCGTGCGCTATGCGCCGGGGTCGAGCTTCCCGACCCATCGCCATGACCTGGGCGAAGAGATCTTCGTGATCGACGGCAGCTTCCAGGACGAGGCGGGCAGTCATGGCCCCGGCACCTTCCTGCGCAATCCGCCGGGGTCCGCTCATGCGCCCGGATCCGTGCAGGGTTGTACCCTGTTCGTGAAGCTGCGCCATGTGCATCCCGAAGACCTGCAGCAGGTCACCGTCGATACACACACTGCCCCATGGCGTCCGGGGCTGGTGGGCGGGCTGAGCGTGCTGCCCCTGTGCGAGTTCCGCACCCAGCATACGGCGCTGGTGCGCTGGGCGCCCGGAACCCGCTTCCAGGCGCACCGGCACTGGGGCGGCGAAGAGATCTTCGTGATCGACGGCGTGTTCGAGGACGAATTCGGCCGCTATCCGGCCGGCAGCTGGCTGCGCAGCCCGCACCTGAGCGAGCATCGACCATTCAGCAGCGAGGGCTGCACGATCCTGGTGAAGACGGGGCACCTTGCCGGCTGATCGGCGCGCGCGAGTCGCTCGGGCACAGGGGCGTTGCGGGCCTGCGAGACGGGCTGCAGCAGGCCGCGCACGGTCGAGAAGGAAGATGAGCCTCGCCCGCATCGACCCTTGACACCCTGTTCGCCCAGCTCGTGGAACTGTTCCTCGTACTCGCCGTCGGCCTCGTCGCCGGCACCCTGAGCGGCATCGTCGGCACCGGCGCCTCGCTGCTGCTGATGCCCGTGCTGGTGCTCGCGTTCGGCCCGCAGCAGGCGGTACCGATCATGGCGATCGCCGCCGTGCTGGGCAATATCGGCAAGGTGCTCGCCTGGCGGCGCTCGGTCGACTGGCGCGCCTGCGGTGCCTACAGTTGCACGGCGGTTCCGGCGGCTATCGCCGGGGTCAAGACCCTGCTGGCAGTGCCGCCACGAGCCATCGAGATCAGCCTTGCCTGCTTCTTCATCGGCATGATCCCGGCCCGCCGGTTCCTGCAGCGCAGGCAACTGCACCTGACACATGTGCAGCTCGCGATCATCGGCGCCCCGGTCGGCTTCCTCACCGGCATCGTCGTATCCACCGGACCCCTCACGGTACCGGTGTTCATCGGCGCCGGCCTGGAGAAAGGTGCGTTCATCGCGACGGAAGCAGCCGCCTCGTTCATCGTCTACCTGGCGAAGGTCGTGACCTTCGGCAGCGCCGACGCGCTGCCCACCCGCACCCTGCTGCTGGGGATGGCGGTCGGGGGGGCGATGATGGCCGGCGCCTTCGTGTCCCGGCGTATCCTGTCCCGGATGTCGCCACACGACTTCCGCCACCTGATCGACGGGCTCATGCTGGCTTCCGGGCTGGCCCTGTTCTGGGTCGCGTTTCGATGACGAGGGCGCACGGTGAGGCGCCGAGGCCGTATGAACGACCCTGTACCGGGGAACGACCCTGCACCGGGGAACGATCCGCCTGCGGTATCAGCGTGGCCGCAGCAGGGCAGCGACGCGCGGATGCGGCCCCCGCGAAGCCGCCTCGGGCAAATGCACCGGGCGCTCCCCGCTGAACTGCAACCGATGCATGATGCGCCGCGCATTCGGGTCGAACCCGCTGCGCCGGTGCATCACGCAGCGGTTGTCCCAGATCAGCACATCACCCAGTTGCCAGCGATGGCACCAGGTGAAACGCTCGTCGGTCGCGTGCGCCCAGAGCGTGTCGATCAGGGCTTCGGACTCCGCGAGCGCAAGCCCGCGTACGTACGCATTCGGCCGCCGGCCAAGATACAGCGCGTCATGGCCCGTCTGCGGATGGGTTCGCACGACCGGGTGCCACGGGCCAGGCGCGCTGACCGGGTCGGTGACGTCGCTGAAGCCCCGGCGCAGCACGCCAGCGCTGTTGTAGGTCATGTCGTGCTTGATCTCGAGGCCGGCCACGCGCGCCTTCAGTTGCGTGGGCAAGGTCTCCCAGGCGAGATACATGCTGGCGAAGCAGGTCTCGCCGCCCGCGGGGGGGAGTTCAACCGCGTGCAGCAGGCTGTAGCTGAGCGGGGTCTCGCGGTACGAGTTGTCCGAGTGCCAGACCACTTCGGCGTCACCGAGCACGCCGATCGGCTGCCCGTCGCGTTTCACGTTGGAGACGATCAGCACCTCCGGGTGCTCACGCTCCCGCTGCCCGTCGACGTAGGCGAGCGGCGAGACGTCGAGGTCGCCGATGCGCCGGCCGAAGGCGATCAGCTGTGGATCGGTGAGCGACTGCGCGGGGATCAGCACAACCGAGTGGTCCAGCAGCGCGGCACGGATCGCGCCGATGCCCGCGTCGTCGATGGCATCGAGGCGCAGCCCGTCGATGCGCGCGCCCAGGGCCGGCGCGAGCGGCGTGATCGTATGCGGGTCGGACGACGGGAGGTTGACGGTGGTGGACACGGTGGCCTGCGCTCGATGGTTGATAATCGCATGGGGATCGGGAAATTCAAAACCCTTTCCCCCTACTGCCTCACCCCTCGGCGCCGCGAGCGATAATCGGTGCATGACGCCAGATGAAAAAGCGGCTCCGACGTCCGACACCCCGCTCGACGTCACGCCATTCACCAACCGCCTGCGCAAGAATCTCGCGCACTGGCACAAGTGGGCGCGTCGCCGCGGCATCACGTGCTTCCGCATCTACGGACGTGACGTGCCGCAGTTCCCCTTTGCCATCGACTGGTTCGAGACGGTTTCGCCCCGTGCCGAAACGCACCTTCATGTGCAGGAGATCGAGACCGGCTGGCAGCGCAGCGATGCAGACTACACCGCATGGCTGACCGCGGTGTGCGATAGCATCTGCGAAGTATGCGGAGTGCCAGCGGCGCAACTGCACCTCAAGCGCCGCGAGCGCCAGCGCGGCACGTCGCAGTACGAGAAGCTCGATGACGAGGAGGCCGAAGTCTTCGCCGTTGAAGAGGCGGGGCTCCAGTTCGAGGTGAACTTCGACGCGTACCTCGATACGGGGCTCTTCCTGGACCACCGGCCCATGCGTGCCATGGTGGCCGAGCGCATCGCCACGCGCGCGAAGCACAGCGCGGGTACGCGCTTGCTGAACCTGTTCGCCTATACCGGCAGCTTCACGGTGCACGCGGCACGCGCGGGCTGCAACCTTTCGACCACGGTGGATCTGTCCAACACCTATCAGGCATGGACCGCGCGCAACCTTGCACTGAACGGCATCGATACCCGCAGCCACCAGTTGGTGAGCGCCGACGCGCTGGCCTGGCTCGACTCGGCGGTGGCCGCGCGCGAGCGCTTCGACGTGATCGTGCTCGACCCGCCATCGTTCTCGAATTCGAAGAAGATGGCGGGCGTGCTCGACGTGCAACGCGACCATGTGCGGCTGGTGAGCCAGTGCCATGCATTGCTGGCCGATGGTGGCGAACTGTTCTTCTCCACCAACCTGCGTTCATTCAGGATCGACACGCAGCTTGTGCAGCAATACGCGCTGCGCGAGATTACCCACAAGAGCGTGCCGGAGGATTTTCGCCGTCCGAGCGGCGCGGGGCCGCATCGGGCCTGGCTGGCGGAACGGCAGGGATGATGATCATGGCCGCCGCAGCCCCCAGGGTAAGGTGTATCTTCTTGCGCGTGCCCGCCGGGCGCCATTCGGGAAGCCCATGGAACCGTTGATGATTGCCCTGGCGTTCGTCGCCGGCTTCGCTGCGCAGTGGGTGCGCCTGCCGCCACTGGTGGGCTTCCTGGCCGCCGGGTTCGCGCTGAACGCGCTCGGGTTCGAAAGCACCCCCGCGCTCGAAACCATCTCGAACCTCGGCGTGACGCTGCTGCTGTTCACGATCGGTCTGAAGCTGGACATCCGCACCCTGCTGCGGACCGAGGTCTGGGCCACGGCCAGCCTTCATATCGTCGGTTCGACGCTGCTGTTCACCGGGGTGCTGTTCCTGCTGAAGCTGCTCGGACTGGCGCTTGCGAGCAACCTTGACTGGACCCTGATGCTGTTGCTGGGGTTCGCGCTGAGCTTCTCGAGCACGGTCTTCGCGGTCAAGGTGCTCGAAGAGCGCAGCGAGCTGGGTTCGTTCTACGGTCGCGTGGCAATCGGCATCCTGGTCATGCAGGACGTCTTCGCGGTCGTATTCCTCAGCGCGTCGACCGGCAGCCTGCCATCGGTCTGGGCGTTCGGACTGATCCTGCTGTGGCCGGCCGCGAAGCTGATGCGGGCGATGCTCGACCTTGTCGGGCACGGCGATCTGCAGGTGTTGTACGGCGCCTTCCTGTCGCTGGTGGCCGGTTACAGCCTGTTCGAGGCCGTGGGCGTGAAGGGTGACCTCGGCGCCCTGGTGGTGGGCATGCTGCTGGCATCGCACCCGGCCACTGCCGGCCTGGCGAAGTCGCTGTTCCACCTGAAGGAACTGTTCCTGGTGGGCTTCTTCCTCAGCGTCGGCCTCGGGGCCCTGCCCGACGTATCGATGCTGCTGATGGCGCTGCTGCTGCTGCTGGTGCTGCCGCTGAAGAGCGCGCTGTACTACGTGGTGCTGATGCGTTTCCGGGTGCGCACCCGCACCGGCGTGCTGTCGACGCTGTCGCTGACCAACTATTCCGAGTTCGGGCTCATCGTCGCCGCACTGGCTGCCACGTCGGGCTGGTTGTCGGCCGAGTGGCTGGCGGTGATCTCGCTGGCCGTGGCCGGAAGTTTCGTGCTGGCATCGCCGTTGAACGCAGCCAGCGAACGCATCTATGAACGGCTGAAGGGTCCGCTGGCGCCGCTGGAGGCCGGCATGCTCCTCGATGCCGACCGTCCGATCGCCGTCGGGCAGGTCGACGCGGTGGTGCTGGGCCTGGGGCAACTCGGCGGTGGCGCCTACGTACGCCTGATCGAGGGCCACGGCATGCGCGTTCTCGGCGTGGACAACGACGCCAGCAAGCTGGCCGACCACCACGCCGCCGGCCGGCTGGTCCTCGAGGGCGACGCAGTGGACTCCGACTTCTGGGACAAGCTGCTGCTGACCGATTCGGTCAAGCTGGTGCTGCTCGCAATGCCCGGCCACGCCGGCAATATCCATGCGCTGACCCAGCTGAAGAACCGGGCCTTCTCCGGCCACATCGCCGCCATCGTGGACCATCCCGAAGAGGTGGAGATCCTGCGCGGCCTGGGTGCCAACGCCGTGTTCCACATCCAGGCCGAGGCCGGCACCGCTTTCGCCGATGATGCACTGGCGGGAATGAAGGACCCGTCGGCCTGACACCGTTGTGCACGGAGCGACACATGGCCACGAACCTTGCGATCTTCTGGACCAGCCCGTGGAATCATCGTGCCGGCTGCGCCGTCCGCGGAAAAGAGCCGGGCGGCAACCGCACAGCCTGCACGAGTACCATCGCCTTACCACCGACAGCAGCGACGACCGCACATGCCCGAGCAACCCCTTCCCAGGATCGCCATCCTCGCCACCGGTGGCACCATCGCCGGCCGCGCAGGTTCCAGCCTGTCCCATGAATACAAGGCGGCCTCCGCGACCGGCGCCGAGCTCGTCGACGCAGTACCCGAACTTGCGCGCGTCGCGGACGTGCAGGTGGAACAGGTCTGCAACATCGCGAGCTCGAACATGGTGTTCGCGGTGTGGCGTGCGCTGGCCGCGCGCATCGACGCCCTGTTCGCGGGCGACCCCGGCCTTGCCGGCATCGTCGTCACGCACGGCACCAACACGCTGGAAGAGACCGCCTGGTTCCTGAACCTCACGGTACGGCACGATCGGCCCGTGGTGCTGGTCGGGTCGCAGCGGCCGGCAACGGCGCTGAGCCCGGACGGTCCGCTGAACCTGGTCAATGCGGTGCGCGTGGCGGCCAGTCCGGCTTCGCGCGGCCGCGGCGTGCTGGTGATGCTCAACGACGAGATCAACGCAGCGCGCGACGTCACCAAGACCAACACCTATCGCGTCGAGACCTTCAAGTCGGGCGATCTCGGCTTCCTGGGCTATGCCGACGCCGATACGGTGGCCTACTACCGCCGGCCGGAGAAGCGCCATACGGTGCACTCGGAGTTCGCGACCGGATCGATCGCCGAACTGCCGAAGGTGGAGATCGTCTACGGGTGCGTCGAGTCGGACGCGCGAGTGGTCATCGACGCGCTGCAGGCTGCCGGCGCGCGCGGCTTCGTGTTCACCGGCACCGGTGCTGGCATGCTGTCGGATGTCGAGAAGGAGATCGTGCAGCAGTCGAACGCACGCGCATCCGGCATCGTGTTCGTGCGCTCGAACCGCCTCGGTAACGGCCGCGTGCTGCCGCACAACGAGCACGACGAGCTGGGCATCATCCCGGCGGATAATCTCAACCCGCAGAAGGCGCGCATCCTGCTGATGCTCGCCCTGGGACACGGCGCCGACCTGGCGGAACTGCGCCGGATTTTCGCGGAGTACTGATGCGGTTCGCAGGCAGCAGGCGACGGCCGTACGCCGGAACAACGATGCAGGTCCCCCAGGCGGACCCTGCGCTGTGCAATGGCCGCCTCGACGCCGTGCCGGCCGCGGGCGATATACGCGTCCGAATGCAGCCGGCATCCAGGCCGCTCCATCGGTCATGACGCGTGCGTCGTTGATACCGTTCGCCTGGCTGCTCGGCGGCCTGCTGGTTGCCGTGCTCTTGATCGCGACGGTGATATCGGTGCGCTTCCTGCGTGGCATCCGGCAGGACTTCCCGGCCCTGCATGCCGAGCTGGGACGCCCGGGCCTGTTCTACTTCGTGACGCTGGGCTGGCTCACGCCGTCCCGGTTCGGCATCTGGCTGCTGACGCGTCCGGCTTCCATGCAGGAACTGCCGGTACCGATGCAGCGCGATGCCGCGTTGCTGCGCCTGCTGCTGCTGGTGGCCTTCGGGCTATGGGCAGCAGCGGTCGCGCTGGTGGTCGCGAGCTGGTTCCTCTGACCCGGTCGCGCGTCGTTCGCCGGCCTGCTGCCTGAAACCCGGGGACGCCCGCCCCGGCAGGAAACGCCGTACGATCCATCGATGAACCGCCCGCCTGTCCCGCTTTCGCCATGCCTGCTGGTCGTGCTGCTGCTCGTCTCCAGGCCCTGCCTGCACGCAGCCCCCCTGGTCGAGCGCGCCGCAAAGGACGAGACGGTGTCCGTGTCGACAGACGACCCCGCGATGCGCAAGGCCTTCGACACCGCGCGCGCGACGCTCGACGAGTTCCTCGTAAAGCTGAAGTCGCCGCCCGCCGGCACCGGTGGCCATGCAGTCAAGGTCGGCATCCGGGCGGGCAGCGACATCGAGTACCTGTGGATCGGCACCCTGACGATCGACGGCGAACGGTTCAGTGGCCGGATCGACAACGAACCGCGCATCGTGAAGACAGTGAAGGCGGGCGACGTACATGGATTCGTCCGGGGCGACATCGTCGACTGGCTGTACATGGACCGTAACCGACGGCGGATGCACGGCAACTTCACCGCGTGCGCCCTGATGGCGCGCGAGCCGCCAAAGGAAGCGGCGGCGCTGCGCAAGCGGCTGGGGCTTGCCTGCAAGCCCTGACCCGGGACACCTTCCTTGCGTCCCGATGCCCGACCTGCAGCGCGCGCTCGATTCGGCGCACCCTGCTCGATGCCACGGTCGAACTCGAAACCGTGATCGGCACCGTTACCCGCTACCGCATCTGTCCGCCGCGCTCCTGCTGATCGGTCGGCGCGGTTGCCGCCTGCACCGATCCATCGAGCAATCCGTCCGCCACCCGTGGTACCAGGCTTCCCGTGGCCAGCGTTGCCAGCACTGGCAGCCCGCTCGCCTTCGCGCGTGCACGCAAGGCGAGGTAGGCCTGTGCCGCAACCGTCTCGAGCCAGAACCACGACTCGATCGATGCCGCCGTGTGGCTGCCGGGCTGCACCGATTTCGCTTCGTAATAGAATGCCTTCAGTTCATCAGCTGCCAGCTTGATCGCCTGTGCATCCGGGATATCGGCGCGGTAGGACGGCTGCGGCGCGTCGCCCAGCCAGGACAGCAGGTACGCGGCGAGTGCATCGGGCTGCAGGCCGGTCAGGCCAACGGTGGATCGCCCGCGCTGGCGCCGCGCGACCTCATGCCAGGCGAGCAACTGGGCCACTTCGTCGAGCAGTCGCTCGTGCAGCGTTCCCTCGGCCTGCACCCTCGGGAAGCTTACCGGGCAACTCAGGCTGTCGGCGGGCGGGCCGATCCGCTGATGCGGGGCCTCTTCCGGAAAATCCTCGAGCACCGGACCCGCCTCGCGCTCGAAGAGCGCCAACGCGGCCAGCAGCACGCGGCGCTGGAAGCCGGCGTCGTCGGGCACGCCGAACGGACGCCCCAGCATGAACGGCACCCACAGCGCACGCGGCGGCGCGAGGGCCACCGTGTGTTCGCGGACAAGGCTGACCTGCGTGGTCGGGATACCTTCGTCTTCGAGGTAATGCGCGAGTGCGCCCACGGCGCACGTGCAGTTGGGTCAGACCGGCGAGAGCACGACTGCGTCCACCCCGTCCCCGCGCAACAGCGCTGCCAGTTCACGCGCCTTCGTCTCGTACTTCGTCACCGGCGAGATCGCACCCATGAACGCGTAGTGGAACGCCGCGACCGAGCCGATGACCTTGTCACGGGCGAGTTCCTTCAGGCGGTCGAGCGGGAAGGCGACGTTCCAGTCGGCCTGCATGCCGGTGCGGTCGAAGTTCACCGATACATGGCTGACCGACAGGTCGCCCGCGGCGGTGTCACCCGGGATCACGCGGTAGTCCATGCCACCCGCACCCGCCGCGAACGGACGATCCGTGCGGCGATGCAGGCCGGCGGTGGTGACGATCGCAACCCTGCGTGCAGCCAGTGGTGGCCCCTTCACGAAGGCACGGCCAGGAAACGCCGGCAGCGCTGGCACCTTCGCGAGGAAATGCTCGCGCTCGTAATCGGGAAGATCAGCCAGGCGGACCATGTCAGTCGGCCCGCACGTTGGCGATGCGCACGATCTCGCCCCAGCGCTTGTTGTAGCTCTGGATGAACGCGACATACTCCTTCGGGCCGATCGGCATCGGGATGCCACCGACCGTCTGGAAGCGCTCGATCACGTCAGCACTCGTGATCGTGCGCGCGGTGAGCTTCGCCAGGATGTCGACCACCGGCGCCGGTACGCCCGCCGGTGCCGACATGCCGTACCACACGCCATCCTCGAGCCCGGGAAAGCCAGCCTCGGCGATGGTCGGAACGTCGGGGAACACCGAGAAGCGCTTCTCGGCCAGCGCAGCGAGCGGACGCAGCCGCCCCGTCTTGATCTGGTTGATCAGCGAGGGCAGCCCGTCCATCATCATGTGCACCTGGCCGGTCGCGAGGTCGACGACCGCCGGGCCGCTACCCTTGTAGGGTATGTGGGTGAGGTTCGCGCCGGTGATGATCTTGAAGTTCTCGCCGAACAACTGGGGCGCACTGCCGTTGCCGGACGAGCTGAACATGTACTTGCCCGGATTGGCGCGCGTGACGGCGATGAACTCCTTGACCGTCTTCGCCGGCACGTCGGCATTGATCGCCATCATCGCCGGCAGCAACGACACGCCCGAGATGTGGGTGAAGCTCTTGATCGCGTCGTACGGCAGCTTCTTGTAGAGCACGGGCGCGGCGCCGTGCGTGGTGCTCGAGCTGAGCATCAGCGTGTGCCCGTCGGGCGTGGCCTTGGTCACGTACTCGGAGGCGACGATGCCGCCCGCGCCGGGCCGGCTCTCGACCAGCACCGTCTGGCCCGCGAGTTCGCCCATCTTCGCAGCGACCACGCGGCCGGTGAAGTCGGCGGCGCCACCCGGCGGCACCGACAGCACCAGCCGCATCGTGCGCTGGGGAAACGACCCGGCAGCAGGGGACTGGGCCTGCGCCACCATCGGCAGGGTGGCGACCAGGG
>JBILGF010000320.1:0-4226 GCA_044351195.1 Burkholderiales bacterium | reverse complement strand
ACTTCAGACGGCGGTCGAGCTCCGCCTGGGCGAAAAACGCGCTGGCCACCTTCAGGATCTCGTTGGCGCGGCGCAACTCCTTGACCTCGCGTTCGAGTTCCTTGACCCGCTGCGCCTCGGCCGTGGTGACGCCTGCGCGCGTACCTGTATCGACTTCATGGCGCTTGACCCAGTCAAGTAGCGTCTGGGGCACGCAGCCGACCTTCGGTGCAATCGACTCGATCGCTGCCCATAGCGACGGGTATTCCCCGCTGTGTTCCTGCACCAGGCGAACCGCGCGCTCACGTACTTCGGGCGAGAACTTCTTCGACTTGTTCATGGCTCCATCTTCTCAAGAAATGGAGCCTCCGCCAAACCCGGGGCGGTTCAGTTCAAGCCGGCGTAGGTATCGGCCCGCAGAACGCCGGCGAAGCCCTTCAGGTGGTGCTTGGGGTTTTCACCTGCGCGATCGGGCGAGTACCGGAAGAGCACTGCGGGCGGGTGCGTGTCGCCCGTGGGGCGATCATCACGCACGTAGGTCCAAAGCCGCCCCCGTCTTCGTCTTGCCGCGCCCGGGATCGAGCACCGGCACCGGCGTGTCGTCGGCATGCAGCTTCAAGGTATCGAGTCACTGACGACAGCGCATGGCGCGGCGCCGACCTGCAAGGAACCACCTCGTGGATCCATACCTTCCAGCATCCGCCATTTCAGGCATAGATGCTGCACTTCCGCGAGTTCGTGAGCTGGAGCTCACGAAGATCAGCCGGTCGGATTTCCCCCTGCCATCCGTCGTCTTCGGACGACACCAGGGCGGCGACAAGGGTTTCGGCGCTGTCCTGGGAGCCGGGGCAGTAGTTGCGCCGAGCGAGCGCCTGACCACGCTGCAGTTCCAGGTGCGGATCGCGAACAGCGACTGGCACATGGACGCGTCCTGCGGGGCGCACTGCAGGGTGCTGCGACAACTGGTCCACGAAGCGGCTGCGGTCGCGGTCGCGCCGTCAGCCAGCGCGGACTTCGCTACATGGGCCAGGTCGCGCCATCGGCAGATCAGCGACAGCAGCTTGTCGCTCGTGGTCGGGTACCGTGACCTGCTTGCAGTGCCGCCGGCCAGGGTTGCCGCCGGCGAGGGCTGAAGCTTACGTCATTCCTTGCGCCGGCTGTTCTGCCAGACCCCGGTACGGGGCCTGGCTGCGCAGTTCGTCTCGCGGGCGTGACGGTCTATCGATCCGCCCGGCGCCTGCAGGCGCGGCGTGCCGGCGAGGTGTCGGGACCATCGCAGATCGGGATCCCGTCCGCGCCCCTCGTTGCGTGCGTCATCAGCAGCCGCGATGAAGATGAAGATCAAGCAGATTGATGAAGATCAAACAGGTTGACGTAAGATAGATGTGGGAAGCAACGAAGCGAACTGCGCTGCGTAAAGGCCCGCGGCATTGTTGCGGGGGGAAGCACCCCATTCAGACGAACGGACGACAAACAAGGGACGTTCATGGCTGCGAAGACACTCATCGGTAGGATTTCTCCCGAGCGCATCGCGACGCAGGACATACACCATCCGGCGCCGGCTGTGGCCGAAGGCTTTCTGGCACTCACCGATCGGGACGACCACCGTTTCCGATAAAATGGATGAGTTCAGCATCGCAGGGAGGTCGGAGAATGAGCGAGCGAACATGACCGACACGCCGGAGCCCCTTTGGGGCAGCGCCCAACTCTACGACTACTTCGCTGCCCACGGCATCGAGTACGAGCGCCTCGATCACCCAGCAGTGTTCACTGCCGACGAAGCTGCGCTGCTCGTGCCTCAGGCGCGCGGCGCGCATGCGAAGAACCTGTTCTTCGAGGATCGCCGCAGCGGGCGGCTCTTCATGGTCACGGTGCCCTTTGGTGTACGCGTCGACCTCGCACGCACCGCTGCGATGCTGGAGGCGAAGAAGCTGCAGTTCGCGTCGGCGGACCTGATGCTGGCCACCCTTGGGGTGACACCCGGTGCGGTCAGCATGCTCGCTCTGGTCAACGATCGCGCCCATCGCGTTTCTCTGGTGATCGAGGCTTCGCTGTGGGAGGCCGAAGCGATCCAGTGTCATCCCCTCGAAAACACGGCCACGCTGGTCATTGCCCGCGAGAACATTGCGCGCTTCCTCGATTCGATCGGTCACACGCCGAGCCTGCTCGCGCTGCCGTTCAGATAGCCCGATCGATCAGCTGCGCCTACCAAGCCAGAGCGTAGGCTTCGCGCCGCGGATCGGCTCCGGCGTGCAACCATCCGGTCGCCGGATCGCGCAGGATCGCGCAGACGGCGCCAGCCGCTGGCGTGAGGCCCGACCATGACTGGACCGGTTGCCCGAGCCTTCGCAGCGCTTCGAAGGTTACGGGATCGAACCGGCTCTCCAGGTTGAACTTGCCGATCGCGTGGGGCGAGAAGGAACTCGGCGCGAGGAAGGCTCCGAAGCGGGGAGCCTCTATCGCCTGCTGGACCGCCATGCCGAATTCGGTGATGTTCAGGAACACCTGCAGCATCGCCTGGGTCTGCACGTCGCCGCCGGGTGTACCGAAACCGATCACGAACTCGCCGTCGCGCAGGGCCAGCGCCGGTGTGGGCGTCAGACGCGGCCGTTTGCCCGGCCGCACCTCGGCTGGGTGTCCGGGCTCGAGGCGACCCTGTGCGCCACGTGAGGAGACATTGCCGCCAAGCTCCGGGATGACCGGCGTGTCGCGAGCGTTGTCCGAAAGTGTCGCGGAATATGCATTGCCGTGCCGGTCGACGACGCAGCAATAAATGGTATCGGGCGCAGCGCCGGGGACCGCGGCCGGATATGCCGACAGATCGGGGATGAAGCCTGGACCCTGCGCGCCAGGCGGCGTACCAGGCAGCGGCAGCGCACCGAAGGCTGCGTCCATCCGGATTCGCGCCCGCTGCGCAAGTGCGTAGCTGTCGGCGAGCATGCCTTTCACCGGTACCTGCACGAAGCGCGGATCGCCAACATAGGCTTCGCGATCCGCGAAGGATAGGGTCAGCGCTTCCCCCAGAAGGTGGACGTAGGCAGGCGAATTGTGGCCGAGCGCGACCAGGTCGTCGTGCTCCAGCATCTTCAGCGCCTGCAGCAGCGAGATGCCTTGGCACCAGGTGTCGCAGCTGTGCACCTGCAGCCCCTTGAAGCTGCACTCGATCCCGGGCTCGACGGTCACCTCGAAGGCAGCCAGATCGTCGCGAGTGACGAAGCCGCCGTGCTCCCGATGGAAACGGGCGATGCTGTGGGCTATCGGTCCCTTGTAGTAGTGGTCGCGTGCAGCACGCAACTTCGCTGCGCGGTCGCCTGGCGCATCGCGCTCAGCCTGCATCATGCCCGCGATCGAACGGGCGAGTTGCGGCTGGCGGAAAATCTCGCCTACCCGCGGTGGCCGCCCGTCCGGCAGATAGACCGCTGCGCTCGACGGCCAACGGCGATACTTCGCCTCGTACTTCTCCATGTGCCGGACGAATACCGGATAGGCGGCAAAGCCGTCGCGGGCGATGTCGTGCGCAGCACTGGCGGCCTCTTCAAAGCTGATGGTGCCGAACCCGAGCAGAGCCTGAATATGGGTCGCTGGCGCAGCCGGCATCACGGTGCGCAGCAGACCTTCGGGCACGACGCCGCCCCCTTCGCTACGCAGCCGTTCGACATCGGTACCATGTGGCCACCAGCCGAGACCGTCCAGGCTGCTGACTTTTCGGTCCATCTTGCGGTAGATCAGGGTCGGTGCAACGCCCGAGAAACTCACCACATCCGGCTGCAGAACTGCCAGCGCCATCGAGGCGGTGACGCCCGCATCCACCGCATTGCCGCCGCGCTCGAGGATGCGAGCGGCCGCGATCGCCGCTAGGTAGTGACCACAGGCGACCGCGTACTGCCTGCCGATGACAGTGGGGCGCCAACTTGGCCGCGGCGGAGTCTCGTCTCTTTGCATCGGAAGGCTTTCAGCGAGGGGCAGTCCGGCCTCGCTGCATGACAGCGCACAGCGTGAACGGATGCACGGACAGAAGAGTGGGCGAGCAGATGTGCAGAAGTACAGAAGTACAGTAAATCAAGGGGACGGTTGCTGGACAGCACTGGCGACGCACCATCATTAGCAGTAATGTAATGCAGTTCTACCCTGCGCCGCGACGTCGGAACAGGGTTTGTCCGAACCCTGCTGCCACGGAGATACAGATGCGCATCGTTCCTCCATACGCTGGATGCTTGCCGAGCGTCGTACCTGCCGGGCTGGTGGCC
>JBILGF010000319.1:0-4235 GCA_044351195.1 Burkholderiales bacterium | reverse complement strand
GAGGCGGTGGCCGATCTGGTGTCCAGGGTGGTCGCGATCGAGGCGCGCAATCCGGTTGCGCAGCGGCAGATGTCCAGCGGCGACATCGATCTTTTCTGAGCACGACACCAAGACAGGCTGAACGACATGGCAAAGACAATCCTCGCGGTGGACGATTCCGCTTCAATCCGGCAGATGGTCGCCTTCACGCTCAAGAGCGCGGGCTATGACGTCGTCGAGGCGGTCGATGGACAGGACGGGCTGGACAAGGCAAAGACGAAGACCGTGAACCTGGTGCTCACCGACCAGAACATGCCGCGGATGGACGGCATCTCGCTGGTCAAGCATCTGCGCGCACTGCCCCAGCACAAGAGCACGCCGATCCTGATGCTCACAACCGAGTCGAGCGACCAGATGAAGGCGCAGGGGAAGGCTGCCGGCGCCACCGGATGGCTGGTGAAGCCGTTCGACCCGACAAAGCTGCTTGAAGTCGTCAGGAAAGTGATCGGCTGAGGCAAGTTGCCTTCAGCAACGGTACTTGCCGAACCCGCACGACAGGAAAAAGCCGATGTCGATCGACATGAGCCAGTTCTACCAGGTGTTCTTCGAGGAATGCGCGGAGCACCTCGCGAGTATGGAAACGCTGCTGCTCGATCTCGATCCGGCTGCGCCCGACGCCGAGCAGCTGAACGCGATCTTCCGCGCGGCCCATTCGATCAAGGGTGGCGCGGGCACCTTCGGATTCGGCGACATCGCCCGCACCACGCACTCGCTCGAGACCTTGCTGGATCGCCTGCGCAAGGAAGAGCTCGCGTTGCGCGCCGAGATGATCGATGCATTCCTTGAGGCAAAGGACGTGATCTCCGACCAGTTGGCGCGGCGCCGGGGAGAATCTTCCAGCGACCCCGATCCGGAAGCGGCCGAGTCGGTGATGCGATGGCTGGACGCACTGGCCGCGGGTGATCCGTCATCTGCGGGCACCATCTCGGCTGCTACCGAGGAGGTTGCAGAAACGTCTTCGTCCGGGTGCCCGCAGGCGGGCGCGCCGCGCATGCGCTTCGACATCGCCGTGCATGACGAGGCGGTACAGGACGGCGCGCTCCGCGGTCTGCTCGATGAACTGCATACCCTGGGCGACCTTCAGGTGACGGCTCGCCCGGAAGCGCGCAAGCCGCGCATGTCGCGGGCGGTGCGCAGCACCTGGCGGCTCGTGCTTACGGCAGCCATCTCCGAGACAGACCTGCGCGACCTGTTCGAGTTCGTGGTGCCGGCACAAGACTTCGAGATTGCGGCGGTGGTACTGGATGACGAGGCGCCCGCGGCCGATGTCGGGGCTGGACTGGCTGATGACGCATACGCAGCAGACGCCGCCTACGGGTTATTCACCGACGAGCTTCCCGCCTTCGGCGTGTCCGCGCCCGATGTGCAGTCAGCCATGGAGGTGCCCCCTGCAGCGAGCGAAGGAGCACCGACGGGCGATGACGGTTTCGGCTTCTTCGACGAAGCGCCAGGTGTGCCCGTGCCAGTGCCGGCGGCAACAGCCCCGGCGGCCGTCGCCGCTCCTGGCACTGCTGCAAGCGTCCCGACGTCCGGGCGCGGGGCTTCGGCCGGCAGGCGGGCCTCGGACCAGCGCGTCGACGCCCCGGTTCGTTCCGGTCGGCGCGCCACCGACAAGCCAGTTGCCAGTGCTGGTGACAACGCGTCGATCCGGGTCGGCGTAGAGAAGGTCGACATGCTGATGAACCTGGTGAGCGAACTGGTCATCACGCAATCGATGCTGATGCAGTCGTCCAGTGCGCTCGATCCAGTGGCTAACGAACGCCTGCTGTCCGGCGTCGCGCTGCTCGAGCGCAACACGCGCGACCTGCAGGAGGCGGTCATGTCCATCCGCATGCTGCCGATCTCGTTCGTGTTCAGCCGGTTTCCGCGAGTCGTGCGCGACCTTGCCGGCAAGCTCGGCAAGCAGGTGGAGCTGAGGACCCGTGGCGAGAGCGCGGAACTGGACAAGGGCCTGATCGAGAAGATCGCCGATCCGCTGACCCATCTGGTGCGAAACAGCCTCGATCATGGCATCGAGACGCCCGAGGTTCGCATCGCTGCCGGTAAGCTGGCGACCGGAACCATCACGCTGACCGCGATGCACCAGGGTGGCAGCATCATGATCGAAGTGAGCGACGACGGTGCCGGCCTCAACCGTGAGCGCATCCTGAGCAAGGCACGCGAGCGTGGTCTGGCCACTCACGAGGCGATGTCCGATGGCGAGGTGTGGCAGCTGATCTTCGAGCCCGGATTCTCCACCGCCGAGGCGATCACGGACGTGTCGGGCCGCGGGGTGGGCATGGACGTGGTGAAGCGGAATATCGCCGAGATGAACGGAAGCGTATCGATCGAGTCCAATGCCGGCCAGGGCACGCGGATGACCATCCGTCTGCCCCTGACCATGGCGATCCTCGACGGGCTCTCCGTCAAGGTAGGCACCAGCACGCTGATCATCCCGTTGAACGCGATCGTGGAGTCGATCCGTCCGGCGCGTGGCGAGATCCGGTCGGTCGGCGGGCGGGCACGCACGGTTTCGGTGCGCGGCGAATACCTGAACGTGATCGAGCTGCGCCGCTTCTTCAGCAGCGGTGACGCGGCCGCCGCCGAGATGCCGGTAATGGTGATCGTCGATGCGGCTGGACAGAAGGCTGCGCTGTGCGTCGACGAGCTCCTGGGCCAGCACCAGGTGGTGATCAAGAGCCTGGAGACGAACTACCGGAAGGTCAATGGCGTGTCCGGCGCGACCATCATGGGTGATGGACGCGTCGCGCTGATCGTCGACGTGGCGGGTGTGCTGCGAACCGGAAACGGGCTCGCCCATGCCGCCTGACCGCCCGCCATGGCCGCAACGGCACAAACGACTGCACTTGAGCCCGCATGCGGGCGCAGGCAAACGATGACCATGATCGGAGAGAGCGAACAATGAACCAGCAGTCAGGAAAAGTCGGCTTCGAGCCGGGCACAGGAGTCCTCGATTCCCTTCTCAGGTCATGCTCGCTGCGTACGAGGGTGCTCTCGGCCTTTGGCCTGGTCGCTCTGCTGCTTGCGGCGCTCGGCCTGCACGCAGTTGCGACCGGGCGCGAGTTCGCCCAGCAGTCGGCCGAGCTCTATCGCAGTGACGTACTCCCTATGTCGCATGTCAATCGGATCTCGCTCGAGTTCCTCTCGGCCCGCGTCGACGTGCGCGATGCGCTGACGTCGCTGCAGCTCGGTGACACGGCGGGTATGGCGAGGCTGCACAAGCGGGCGGTGGCGCGACTGGGAGAAGTCGAGCGCTTTGGCGAGGAGTATGGCAAGACGATCCGCAGCGACGAGGAGCGGCGCCTGTTCGATGCCTACCAGGAGGCGCTGGGCGCCTTCAGGGCGGTGGCCGTGCGCGTGGTGGAGACGACCGCAGCGGGACGTGGGACCGAGGCGGCACGGATCCTGATTAACGAATGCATACCCGGTGCCGACCGGGTGACCGATGCGATCCTCGCCCTGATGAACCACGAGCAGTCTGCTGCCGCGGCGTCTGACCGTGCTGCGCAGGAGGCTGCCGGCAGTACCGCCCGCCTGCAGGCGTCGATGGTCTTCGGTGGCGCGCTGGTCGCCTTTCTTCTGGGCTGGTTGATCGTGCGCAGCGTGGTGCGCCCGACGCGCCTGGCACTGGCTTCCGCCCGTGCGATGGCCGACGGCGACCTGACGCAGATCCAGCCGGTCAGCGGGCGGGACGAGATTTCCGAGATGGTCTCCGAGATGGCCCGCGCCACGCGCACGCTCGATGCGCTGGTGGAAGAACAGCGCAGTCTTGCCAACAGGCACCGGGTCGATGGTGCGTTCGGCGCGCGTATGCCCGTCGACCGCTTCTGCGGCGCTTATGGCGAGGTCGCGCGTTCGATCAATGACCTCCTCGATACCCATATCTCGGTCAAGGACAAGGTGGTCGAGGCCATGACCGGATACTCGCAGGGCGACCTGCGCCTGAGGATGGAGCCCCTGCCCGGAGAGGCTGCCGCGGTCAGCGACGCCGTGGATGCGGTCCAGGCCAGCCTGGTCACGATCATCAGCCAGATCAAGGAAGCGACCGACTCGATCAATACGGCGGCAAAGGAGATCGCGCAGGGCAACACCGATCTTTCGCAGCGCACCGAGGAACAGGCTTCGAGCCTGCAGCAGACCGCCTCCAGCATGGAAGAGCTGACTTCGACGGTGAAGCAGAACAGCGAAAACGCCAT
>JBILGF010000318.1:0-4251 GCA_044351195.1 Burkholderiales bacterium | reverse complement strand
AGCACGGTGGACCGCGACGCGACCGGCACGGGGATGGCCGCAGGCGCAGTCGCCGGGCCCGATGCGCCGGCGACGGGGGCCGGGCCGAATGTCGCCTCGAGCAGCATGCGCGACTCGGCGAGGTATCGACCATCGAGGATGGCGTCGATCGCCGCGGCCATGCGGTCGACCGACAGGTCGGTGAGGAAACCGAGGCGCCCCAGGTTGACACCGACCAGCGGCACCCCGAACGGAGCGAGCGTGCGGGCGATGTTCAGCATCGTGCCGTCGCCGCCCAGCACCACGGCGAGCCCGGCACGCGAGCCGATCTCTTCCAGCGAAAGGGCGCCGGCGGCATCGCCGCCCACATGCGCCGCGGTCAGCCGGTCGATCAGTACTTCGACGCCACGCGCGGCCAGATGCCGCGCCAGGTCGGCCAGCGGCTCGGCGATCAGCGGGCTCTTGTACTTGCCGATCAACGCTACCGTACCGAAGGTGCGCGAAGGCGTGCACGGCATCGCGCGGCCGCCGGCCTGCGCGCCGGCGGCGCCCGGGACGGCCGCGGCCACCGGCGTCAGGCCGACGCCACGCGCCAACGGGGATTCACAGGCAGGTTCTTTCATGTCCGGATTAGAACACACGCATCGAGCAGGCAAGGGGGGTTCATCGGATGCACCGGCAGCCCCGGTCAGGCAGGGGGTTGCCCCGCGAGGCGGTTCCGGTAGGTAGAATGAGGCCATGCTCAACGACCGTGCACAACTGCTGCTGAAGACGCTTATCGAGCGATACATCGCCGATGGCGACCCGGTCGGCTCGCGCACGCTGTCGAAGTACTCCGGTCTCGAGCTGTCTCCGGCCAGCATCCGCAACGTGATGGCCGACCTCGAAGAGATGGGCTTCATCGCCAGCCCGCATACCTCGGCTGGCCGTATCCCGACCGCGCGCGGCTACCGCTTCTTCGTCGATACCCTGCTGCGGGTGAAGCCGCTCGAGCAGGTCGAGATCACCCAGCTCGAGGGCCAGCTCGAACTCGACAGCCGGCATCGACTGGTTGCCTCGGCGTCGCACATGCTGTCGGAACTCACCGCGTTTGCCGGGGTGGTGACCACCCCGCGCCGTCGGGACCAGGCGTTCAGGCACCTCGAGTTCCTGCGCCTGTCCGAGAAGCGCATGCTGCTCATCGTGGTCGCGCCCGACGGCGAAGTGCACAACCGCATCCTGTCCACCGCGAAGGACTACACCGCGACGGAACTGATTGAAGCATCCAACTTCGTCAACCAGCACTACGCCGGGATGCAGTTCGACCAGATCCGGCTGCGCGTGCAGGACGAACTGGTCGCGCTCAAGCAGGATGTCTCGGCCCTGATGAACGCGGCCATCGAGGTCGGCAGCGCGGCGATGACCCACGCCGAAGACCTCGTCGTGTCCGGCGAGCGCAACCTGCTCGGCATCCCCGACCTGTCGACCGACATGGGCCGCCTGCGCGAGCTTTTCAGTGTGTTCGAGCGCAAGACCGCGCTGCTGCACCTGCTCGATACCAGCCTGCATGCCCACGGTGTACAGATCTTCATCGGCGGCGAATCCGGCATCCTGCCACTGGACGAATGCAGCATCGTCACGGCGCCCTACGAGGTCGACGGCCAGGTCGTCGGCACGCTGGGCGTGATCGGTCCCACGCGCATGGCGTACGAGCGGGTGATCCCGATCGTCGACATCACCGCGAAGCTCATCAGCAGTGCGTTCAGCCATCGCTGATCGCCCACAGCGGCGCGCCACGCGCCCGACACGGCCATCCGCCGGCCGTGTCGGCGCGCCCTGCCGCCCGGGATCGCCATGAGCACCCTTGCCGTCTACCGGCACGGCACGCAACCGCGGGTCGGGGTGCTGCTGGTCAACCTCGGTACACCCACGGCGCCGACGGCGCGCGCCTTCCGGCCCTATGTGAAGCAGTTCCTGTCCGACCCGCGCGTGATCGAGATCCCGAAGCTGATCTGGTGGCCGATCCTGAACCTGATCATCCTGAACACGCGGCCGAAGAAGTCGGCGGCGAAGTACGCGATGATCTGGATGCCCGACGGGTCGCCACTGCGGGTCTACACCGAGCGCCAGGCCCGGCTGCTGGCCGGCTACCTCGGCGAACAGGTCAAGTCACCGTTGTCGGTCGATTACGCGATGCGCTATGGCAAGCCGTCGATCGAGGAACGCATCCATGGCATGGTAGCGGAAGGCTGCGATCGCATCCTGGTGGTGCCGCTGTATCCGCAGTATTCCGCCAGCGCGACCGCAACCGTGTTCGACGCCACGTTCGACGTGCTGAAGAAGATGCGCAACCCACCGGCGCTGCGTACGGTCAAGCATTTCCACGATGACCCTTCCTACATCCAGGCGCTGAAGTCGAACGTGCAGCAGTACTGGTCCGAGCACGGGCGCCCCGATCTGCTGGTGATCAGCTTCCACGGAACCCCGCGCTTTGCGCTCGACCGGGGCGACCCGTATCACTGCGAATGCCACAAGACCGGTCGACTGCTGGCCGAGGCGCTCGGCTTGCCCCCCGAGAAGTACCGGGTCACCTTCCAGTCGCGTTTCGGGCAGGCCGAATGGCTGAAGCCCTACACCACCGAAACGCTCGAGGAACTGGGCCGGGCGGGTACCCGGCGCGTGGATGTGGTGTGCCCCGGTTTCGTCGCCGACTGCCTCGAGACGCTCGAAGAGATCGGCATCGAGGGCAAGAGCACTTTCCTCTATGCCGGCGGCAAGGAGTATCACAGCATCCCGTGCCTGAATGACCGCTCGGACTGGGTACACGCACTGACCGGGCTGGTGGCCACCCATCTGTCCGGATGGGTCGATGCCACCTTCGATCCCGGGACGGCGGCCGTCGCCAATGCCGCTACCCGCGACCGGGCGCTCGGGATGGGTGCGCGAGACTGACAGCCCCGACCTGCGCGGGGCATGCAGACTCCGCCAATCCTGTCACCCGCTCGCCCGGCCCAGCGGCTGGCCGGGCACTGGGGACCAGGGAGGTTAGTGCCCGTCTGGCTTACCCTTGAATGCGCGTGTGACGCTCGCGAACATCGAGTTGGCTGCAGACGCGAAACTGCCTGGCGGTTCACCCTCTGCCACCGATTGCACCATCGGCGACGTGGAGGGCGCAGGCGCGGGAGCGGCCGGAACCGTTGCCGGTGCGCGGCGTGGCGACGAGGCTGGAGCTGCGGCCGGGCCGGCCCATGCGGCTGAAATGGAGGAGGTGCCAGGCCAGGGCAGTGCGTCGAGGTCGGGTTCGGGCACCAGCTCGAGATTGAACGCCCCCAGAACCGGGGCACGTGCCGCTGGCGCGTGCTCGATCACTTTCGCATTGGCGGCGAGCAGCCGGCGAACCAGCGCTCCGATCAGCAGGTTCTGGAAATGCTCCTTGCACTCTTCCGAGGCGAGCTCATAGGCGGCAAGGTTGACCTCGAGGAAGGTGACATTGCCGACCGCAACCACGGTCGCACTGCGCACGGCCTGCGCCGGGGACAGGAAGGCAATTTCGCCGAGCACTTCCCCGGGCCCCAGCCGGGCCAGCTGCCGCTGGTCGAGAGAAACCTCCACCTCGCCATCGATCAGCACGCCGAACGTGCGGGTGTCGGTACCCTCTTCCATCAGCGCCACGCCATCGTCCACCTTGCGCCAGCTGGTGATGCGCAGGATCTCCCAAAGCTCGACCCGCTCGAACGGCGCGAACACCGGCAGCGCGCGCAGCAGCTCGAAGCGGCTGTTGAGCTTGGCGGACTCTTCGTCGACCAGCTGGTAGCGCGCTGCAGCGAGGTCTTTTCCGAAATCGGCCCCGGTACGGTAGCGTGAATAGAGATCCTTCTCGAGCGCCCGTTTCACGATCGGGTCAAGCTCGGGCGGAATCGCCGGGTTGAGCGCGCTCACCGACGGTGCATCCGCATTGATGATCTTGTAGATCAGCTCGGGATAGTGCTTGGCGCGGAACGGGACGCGGCCGGTCACCATCATGAACAGCACGACGCCCAGCGAGTAGAGGTCGGTCTGCTGGTTGAGCGTGTAACCCTTGACCTGCTCGGGCGACATGTAGGCGGGCGAACCGACGCCGGTCACGAAGGTCGAGTCGTGGTCGTTCTGCTTGTGCACGTTGAGCGCAAGCCCGAAATCCATGATCTTGGGGTTGTCGTCCGGCCCGACCATGATGTTGGCCGGTTTGATGTCGCGGTGGACCACGCCCTGGCGATACGCATAGTCGAGTGCGAGGCAGCACTTGAAGATGAT
>JBILGF010000316.1:0-4260 GCA_044351195.1 Burkholderiales bacterium | reverse complement strand
GCGCCCGCGCGGGGTGCGCTTCAGGTAGCCCTGCTGGATCAGGAAGGGTTCGATCACGTCCTCGATGGTATCGCGCTCTTCGCCGATCGCCGCGGCGAGATTGTCGACGCCGACCGGCCCGCCTTCGAATTTCTCGATCACCGCCAGCATCAGGCTGCGATCCATGATGTCCAGGCCGCACGCGTCGACATCGAGCATGCGCAACGCCGCATCGGCGACCTCGCGCGTGACCGAACCATCGGCGCGCACCTGCGCATAGTCGCGCACCCGGCGCAGCAGCCGGTTGGCGATGCGTGGCGTACCCCGCGCACGGCGCGCGATCTCGAGCGCGCCATCGTCGACCATGGAACATTCCAGCAGCTGCGCCGAGCGAGTCACGATGCGCTGCAGCTCCTCGGCGGTGTAGAACTCGAGCCGGGCCACGATGCCGAAACGGTCGCGCAGCGGGTTGGTCAGCATGCCGGCGCGCGTGGTGGCACCGACCAGCGTGAACGGCTTGAGTTCGAGCTTTACCGAGCGCGCCGCCGGCCCCTCGCCGATCATGATGTCGATCTGGTAGTCCTCGAGAGCCGGATACAGGATCTCTTCGACGATCGGCGAGAGGCGGTGGATCTCGTCGATGAACAGCACGTCGTTGGGTTCCAGGTTGGTCAGCAGCGCGGCCAGGTCGCCCGGACGTTCCAGGACCGGGCCCGAGGTCTGGCGCAGCCCCACCCCCATCTCGCGCGCGATGATGTGCGCAAGCGTCGTCTTGCCCAGCCCCGGCGGACCGAACAGCAGCGTGTGGTCGAGCGCCTCGGCGCGCGAACGGGCCGCCTCGATGAAGATCGACAACTGGCCGCGGATCTTCTCCTGGCCGACATATTCGTCGAGCAGCTTCGGGCGCAGTGCGCGTTCGACCACCTCTTCCTGCGAAGATGCGGGTGCAGCGCTGATCAACCGATCGGTCTCGATCGCCATCCGGGGCTTCGGTCAGGACGAAGCCCTGATTATCGCGCCAAAGCTCCTGCGGCGCGTGAACCGTGCGTGAATGCCTGCCGCCCCGTGCGTCGATGACCGATCGATGACGGCCTCACGCCTTCGACAGGACCTTCAGCGCCATCCGGATACCCTCGCCCACGGCGGTGCCCGGCGGAACCTGCCTGCACGCGAACATCGCTTCCTTGTCGTTGTAGCCGAGTGCAAGCAACGCATTGAGCACGTCGTTCGCATCGCTGCGACCGGCCGGCGTACCGGCACCCGGCACGCCCGGCAACGCATCGCCAAGCTTGCCCTTGAGTTCCAGCAGCAGCCGCTCTGCTGTCTTCTTGCCGATGCCGGGCACCCGGGTCAGGCGTGCGGTCTCCTGCAGCACGACCGCTTCCACCAGCCCGTCGACGTCCATTCCGGACAGCAAGGCCAGCGCGGTCTTTGCGCCGACGCCGCTGATCCGGATCAGCGCACGGAACGCATGGCGTTCGCGCTCGGTCGCGAAGCCGTAGAGCAGGTGCGCGTCCTCGCGGATCGCCAGGTGGGTGCACAGCGTTACGGTGTCACCGATACGCGGCAACGAATAGAACGTGCTCATCGGCACGTCGACCTCGTAGCAGACACCGCCGACATCGAGCAGCACCTGTGGCGGGTTCTTCTCGCGCAGCACGCCGGTCAGCCGGCCGATCATTCGACACCGCCTGCGATCACGCCACCTGCCTTGAGCAGGTCGGCCGCCGACACCAGGCGACCACGGCGCATGCGGAAGCCGGCGGTGGTCAGCCCGGCCATGCCCTGCCCGCCGTGGGCGTGGCAGATCGCACAGGCCAGCGCATCGGCGGCGTCGGACGAGGGATCGGCCGGCAGCGCCAGCAACCGGCGCACCATCTGCTGCACCTGCGACTTGTTCGCCTGGCCATTACCCGCCACGGCCTGTTTCACCTGCTGCGCGGTGTACTCGGACACCGGCAGGCCGTGCATGACTGCGGCGCAGATCGCCGCGCCACGCGCCTGCCCGAGCAGCAGCGTCGATTGCGGGTTGACGTTGACGAACACCTTCTCGATCGACGCCTGCACCGGCGCATGGCTGACGATCACCTGGCCCAGGCAGTCGAGGATCGCCTTCAGCCGTTGCGGCAGGTCGCCGGGCGGCACGCGCACGATGCCCGAGGTCACGTAGGACAACGACTGGCCACGCACGTCGATCACGCCGAAGCCGGTGCGCCGCAAGCCGGGGTCGATGCCCAGGATGCGCCGGGTCGGCGGGTTGCTGCGCGGGGTGCTGGAGAGGTTCACCGAGTGAGTGTAGCGCGCGCCGGCGGCAGCCCGCCCGCGTTCACCAGTGCCACGCCGATGGCGGCAAGCGCCAGCCCGGCGATGCCCGAGGCTGCCAGCGTTTCGCCGAACACCAGCCAGGCGATCAGGGCGGTTACACCCGGGGTCAGATAGAACAGGCTGGCCACCTGCGATGCCGCCCCGCGCCGGATGAGCAGGTTGAGCAGCGTGATTGCGCCCAGCGACAGCACCACCGACAGCCAGCCCAGCGCGAACAGGAACTCTCCGGTCCAGTCGACCTGCCGGCTCTCGGTGAGGAGCGCGATCGGCACCAGCAGCAGCGCGGCAGCCGTGAACTGCACCAGCGATCCGGTGCGCAGGTCCATCCCCGACGCGAACCGCTTCTGGTAGACGGTGCCAGCGGTGATCGAGGCCAGCGCGACGGTCGCGAAGCCGACCGAAGCCAGGCTGGCCCCGGTTGCGTTCGCCCTCGGTCCGAGCACCATCAGCACGCCAGCCAGGCCGAGCGCGAATCCCAGCCATTGCAGGCGACCGATACGCTCGCCCAGCACCGGGCCGGCAATGCAGGCGGTGGCGAGCGGTTGCAGGCCGACGATCAAGGCCGCAGCGCCTGCGCTCAGCCCGAGGTCGATGGCGCTGAACACGCCCCCGAGATAGCCGGCCTGCACCAGCAGGCCTGAAACGGCCAGGTGGCCGTATTCGCGTGCGCTGCGCGGCCAGGGGGCCCGCGCCAGCAGGCAGACCGCACCCAGCAGCACCCCGACCACCGCGAAGCGCAGCGCCAGGAAAGTCAGCGGCTCGGCATGCGGCATGCCGAGCCTGGCACCGATGAAACCGGTGCTCCACAGCAGGACGAAGACGGCCGGGACGAGCCCGGCGGTCAAGCCTCCACCAGCGCCGTGGTGTAGACCTCCTGCACGTCGTCGAGCGCCTCCAGCGCATCGAGCAGGCGCTGCATGCGTGCCCCGTCGTCTCCGGCCAGCGCCGTTTCAGAGAGCGGCTTCATCGTCACCTCGGCGAACTCGGCCGCCAGCCCTGCGGCTTCGAGCGCGACCTTCACCGCCGCGAACTCCGCCGGCGGGCAGATCAGTTCGACGCTGCCGTCCTCGTTCGTCGCGACGTCCTCGGCCCCTGCATCGAGGCCGACTTCCATCACCTGCTCTTCGCTGGTACCCGGCGCGAAAACGAACTGGCCACAGTGCTTGAACTGGAAGGCGACCGAACCATCGGTGCCCATGTTGCCGCCGTTCTTCGCGAACGCATGGCGCACGTCAGCCACGGTACGCACCTTGTTGTTGGTCACGCAATCGACCATCACCGCCGCACCGCCGATGCCGTAGCCCTCGTAACGGATCTCGTCGAGCGACTCGCCGGTAACCGCGCCGCTGCCGCGCTTGATCGCGTTCTCGATGGTGTCCTTCGGGGTGTTGACCTCGCGCGCCTTGCTGATCGCCAGCCGCAGCCGCGGATTGCCATCCGGATCGCCGCCGCCCGAGCGGGCAGCCACGGTGATCTCGCGTATGCACCGGGTCATCGCCTTGCCCTTCCTGGCATCGGCGATCGCCTTCTTGTGCTTGATATTGGCCCACTTGCTGTGACCGGCCACGGTGTTCTCCTCGGTTCTCTGCAGCGGCCCCGGATTCTACTCCCGCGGGCCGGCGCGCGGTTTCGCAGGCCGGCCGCTGTGCTACGCTCATCGGCGTTGCCCACCACCCATCAGAGGGTTTCATGGCCGAACCGCTGCCGATCGCAAGGATTGCCCCGGGCACGCCCGATCTCTGCCTCCTGCCGTCGCTGGCCAACCGCCACGGACTGATCGCAGGCGCAACCGGCACCGGCAAGACGGTCACCCTGCAGCGCCTTGCGGAACAGTTCAGCCTCGCCGGGGTGCCGGTATTCATGGCCGACGTCAAGGGCGACCTGTCCGGCCTGTCGCAGGCCGGCGAATGGAAGCCGAAACTGAAGGCACGCGCCGAGCAACTGGGTATCGCCGAG
>JBILGF010000315.1:0-4277 GCA_044351195.1 Burkholderiales bacterium | reverse complement strand
GCGCCGCTCCTGCGGCGGCGGCGTGTCCTGCCGGGGCCTTGCGGGAGCCTCGGCGGGAAAGGCGCCCGCCGCCGACACCTGCCCCGGACCGACGGCGGCCACCGCCGCCACGCCAGAGACATCGGTACGCGTGACCGGGGTGATCTTCTGAGCGGGTATCGTCGGAAACTGCATGGTGGCCTGAGGATGGTGTGGCGGTCAGGGTGTCGCGCCGTCGCCCTGCCGCGGACGCAACGCCGGATCGGTCGCATCCTGGATCGACTGCAGCGCAGCTTTCTGGAGCTCCAGCGTCTTCACCGTCATCTGGATGAAACCGACGTTCATCCTGAGCCAGTTTTCCACCGCCTGAAGTTCGTGGATCCGGCGTTCGATCTCCTTCGGATCAGCCGTCGGGGTGAACGACGCGGGCATGCCGGGGAAGCCGGGCATCGGGGTCGTGGCGGACATCGCAGCCATGCCGGGAAGCCCGTACGCTTCGGGAGTCCACATCCTGCGTACCCATTCGAAGTATTCAGCGGTCTGGTCGGTGGAATCGGCCATCCGGGCCTCCTGCGACGTTGGATTTCCGGGTACGCACCGCGCCCGGATTGGTTACTCTAACCCGACTCAGGCAAGCAGGGATCCGATGGACGAAATTGTCGCGCAGGCAATGGCTCGATGGCCCGATGTTCCTGCCGTCTACGGCTGGCTTCGGCTCGATCGGCGCGGACGCTGGCTGGTCAAGGGCGAACCGATCGGGCACCGGCCGACGGCGGACTTCATCGGCCGCAACTACCATCACGACGCGCAGGGCCGGTTCTTCTTCCAGAACGGTCCGCAGCGGGTGTTCGTCGACATCGACCATTTTCCGCATGTGCTGTGGCTGGAAGGCCCGGCAGGTGATACGGCGACCCTGACGACCCATGCCGGGGCAACGGTCGAGCGGCCGTGTTGCGCGTGGCTCGATACGGCCGGCGGCGTGATCGTCGAGTTCGAGGCTGCGGGCGATGGCGATGGCGATGGCGCACGGTCTTTCGGGGCCGTGCTCGACCGCGACCTGCCGGCACTGGTCCCGTGTTTCACCGATCCGCAGGGGCGGCAGCTCGATGAGGATGGATGGGAACGCCTGCTCGCAGGTGCCCCTCCGGGGATGCAGCTGGCCCTCGGCACCGGCCGGATTCCCGTGCGGTCACTGCCGCCGGATCATGCTTTCCCGTTCGTTCGCCTGCCCCGCCCCGCAGCCGGCGAAGTGGCATGCGTCTGATCGTTCCAGCGCGGCCTTGCTGCCTGCGCCCGGCCTCGTCGGCTCGCTGCAGCCACGCGTGCCCGTCCATGCCATCTTCAACCGCTGCGGGATGCCCCGAATGAACCCAGAGCACTTTCCCACCGTCGCGATCGTCGGCGCCGGGCTGTCCGGCATGGCCTGCGCGCGCGTGCTGCAGGATGCCGGCGTCAACGTCCGGCTGTTCGACAAGTCGCGCAGTCCGGGTGGCCGGTTGGCCACCCGCAGGACCGACCACGGAAGTTTCGATCACGGCGCGCAGTACTTCACCGCACGCGATCCCCGTTTTCAGCCAATCGTGCAGCACTGGCAGGAACGCGGCATCGTGGCGTCCTGGACCCCGGCGCTGGTCGCGATCGAACTGGTCAATGGCGTTCCGGTGCGCTCGCCTGTGGGCGACGGTACCGTACGCCATGTCGGCGTGCCTTCGATGAACCGCATCGCCACTGCCATGGCCGAAGGACTCGCGGTGCATGCCGACTGCACCGTCGATTCCGCGCGCCGCAGCGCCGACGCGGGCCACCGCTGGATGCTGACCGGGACCGACCATCGCGGCGAACCGGTGGCGATCGATGACACCTTCGACTGGCTGGTCGCAGCCATGCCCTCGCCTCAGGCAGCCCGCCTGCTGGCCGATGTCGAGACGATGCAGGCACAGGCAACGGCCCTGCCGATGGTGCCCTGCTGGGCCGTTCTGGCCTCGTTCAGCGCGCCGCTGGCGACGGATTTCGATGCCGCATTCGTCAATGCATCCGCGCTGACCTGGATCGCGCGCAACAACGCCAAGCCCGGGCGGGATCCGCGCCCCGAATGCTGGGTGCTGCATGCCGCACGCGACTGGAGCGAACATGCACTGGAAGCCACGCCAGAGGCCGTCTGTGCCCGGATGCTCGCCGAGTTTCGCCGTGTGACCGGCTGCGACGATCAGCCCCTGACGGCACGCGCCCACCGATGGCGGTACTCCGGACCGGGCGCGAGGTCTGGCGAACCATGCCTGTTCGATGCAGACAGCCGGACGGGCGCCTGCGGCGACTGGCTCGCCGGATCGCGGGTCGAAGGTGCGTTCCTCAGTGGCCTGTCCCTCGGTGAGCGCATCCTTGCGGCGGTCCGCTGAGGACTGCCTCTGCCTGCCGCAAGCGGTACGCAGGCCGCAGGCCCGGCGCACGCCACTTGCATGACACGTTCCTGTGGCATATTCACGGCGTAGTGCGGCGTCGCCATCCCGGCCGACGCGTCCAACGGAGGAAAACCGGAATGCTGTTCATAACCAGAGCGGCGGCAGCGGTCGCCATCATCGTCATCGGGTCCATGGCGCTGCCGGCGGCGGTCAATGCCGCGGAGGACGGCCGCACCAAACAGCAGGAACTGATGGGGGCCTGCAACAAGGCGGCGGCACAGAAGGAAATGAAGGGCGACGACCGCAAGAAATTCATGAGCGCCTGCCTGAAGGGCGAGGTTCCGGCAGGATCCGGCCGCACGCCGCAGCAGGAGCGCATGGCGAGTTGCAACAAGGACGCCGGGAGCAAGGCGCTCAAGGGCGACGAGCGCAAGAAGTTCATGAGCGACTGCCTGAAAGGGTAGCCGGTTGCAGGCTCGGTACCGGACGGAAAGGGGTCGATCAGCGGCTGTGCAGCCTCGACCTTTTTCCGCTCCGGGATCAACCTGCAGCGTGGAACGCATGCAACGCATGCAACGCGATGCCCGGAAGCCCGGAGCCTGTCTGATCCGGTTCGCCCCTGTCGCCCTTGCAGGCGCGCCTCCAGATCGGCCTAAACCCCGATAAACAGACACTTCTGACGAAAAGTGGCACGCATTCCCGACCGCAGCACAGGGTCAATCCACGCCTTGTCCAGACTCGCTGCCGAAAAAAGTTTTCCCTTTTATATCAATCGCTTCCGTGTCTTCCCTGCGAATGCACGGGCAGATGATAGGCGTGTCGCAGTCGCTCTGCTATTCTTTCCCTGCAGCCTACAAGGCTGACGGATACAACTTCAGACTGTCGGGCCGGAACGTCTCGCGCCGATCGACACCACATCTCCAGATGTGATTCGACACCGGAACGAAGGCCTGTACAGCCTCGAAACTGCAGCCGGTCAACGCCCGAATATCGGGAAGGGCCAGGCTCCCGGCACGGTAACCGGCCGGGGTGCTGCGAGTGACGAGGCAGGCATTGCAACCGGGTTGATCATGGTCGCCGTCGCGGGCTTCGCTATCGACTTCCCACCTGCAGGCTTTTCGGAAGTGCGTTTGACCGTCGGTCTTGGGGCTGTCTTTTTTTGTGCCACCGGAACCTGAGCCACGGGCGCACGTACCTGCTTCACCACGGCTCGCGGCACCACCTGGCTGGCGGATTTCGCCGCGTTCGGCCTCACCGCCTGACCCGGTGCGCTTGCACCTTTGACCAGCGGCTTCTTCGCTGCCGTCTTCGCCACCTTCTTTGCTGCCTTCTTCACAGGCGGCCGGACGACCTTGGCAACCTTCTTTGCCGAGGCCCGGACGACCTTGGCAACCTTCTTTGCCGGGGCCCGGACGACCTTGGCAACCTTCTTTGCCGAGACCCGGACGACCTTGGCAACCTTCTTTGCCGGGGCCCGGACGGCCTTGGCGACCTTTTTTGCAGGCGTCCGGACAACCTTGGCGACCTTCCTGGAAGGTGTCAGGACGACCTTGGCAACCTTTTTCGAAGCCTGTCCGACGACCGTCCTGGCAGACTTGCTGACAGCCTTCCTGGCGACTTTCCTGGCGACCTTCTTGGCCGGGGCACGAAGCACGGTCTTCCGGCCTGGCCGCGCCGACTTGCCTGCGCTGGACTTGCCTGCGCTCTTGCTTGCGACTTTCTTTGCCATCAGTGACTCCCGCTTTGGAAAATCGTGAGAATGCTGTCAGGCGCAACTCACTCCCAGGACAGTGCCCCACCGGTCTGGTACTCGATGACCCTTGCCTCGAAGAAGTTGCGTTCCTTCTTCAGGTCGATCATCTCGCTCATCCACGGGAAGGGATTGTTCGCACCCGGGAA
>JBILGF010000314.1:0-4282 GCA_044351195.1 Burkholderiales bacterium | reverse complement strand
CGCTGCCTGCGATCAGCCCTTGCATCTGGTCGTACGCCGACGCGTTGCCAATTGCGTCGCCCGCAGGGGCGACGATCAGCGTTGGGCAATGGATTGCTGCCAAGTCGTCCATCCAGTACTGAGTCGTCATGTAGAGCACGAATCGGCGCACGAACGCGGGATCGTTGCGGGCGATTTCGTCGAGAAACCAGTCAATATGTGCCTGTGAAAGTCGCTCGACGGGCAGTCGCTCTTCCAGTGTCTCGGCAATGAATGTGCGCAGTCCGCGGCGCTCCATTTCGGGAATCCAGCTGGCGCCCTTGCTGTCCTTGAACCCGGGTCGCGACGCGTAGAGGAGCAGGCTAGCCACGCGCGACGGCGCCTCGATGGCCAGGCGTTGCGCGAGATAGCCGCCGCCGGAAACGCCGAGGAGGTGCGCCTGCTCTACACCCAGGTGGTCCAGCAATTCGCGAAGATCGGTGGTCAGGCGGTCCAGCGAGAACGGCAGTGATTCTGGCGGCACCTCCGAGCATCCATGGCCGCGCAGGTCCATGCGTACAACGCGGAAGTGACGGGCGAACATCGGCACCATCGCGTAGAGCCGTCGCATGCTGCTCATGGCCGAATGCAACATCACCAGGGTCGGGGCCTCTCGCCAGGGGTCGGTGAAGTCGTCGATTCGATACGCGAGTTTCATGCCATCGCTGGTCGAGAGATGCTCTACGGCGTTGCGCGCGAGATCCTGTGTCATGTGCTCTCCTTGGTCGCCAACGGGTCTCCGGCGCGGGTCGCGGAGGCATCCCGGATCAACTGCCAGACCCGCGATGACGAAAGTGGAAATCCCCGCGGCTGCACGCCGAGATCATGCAGCGCGGCAGCCACGGCGTTGGCGATCACGCCACCGACTGGAATGATGCCACCTTCGCCAGCGCCCTTTGCGCCCAGCGGATTGTGCGGGGACGGGTACATCTCGAGCGAAACGGCCCGTACGTTCGGAAAATCGCTCGAGGTTGGCATCAGGTAGTCGGCCAGCGTCCCGCTGACGAGTTGGCCTTCGGCATCGTAGACCAGCTCTTCCAGGAGGGCAGCGCCCAGCCCCTGCACGATCCCGCCGATCACCTGCCCGTGCAGGGTCAACGGGTTGATGATGCGTCCGACATCTTCGACCGCAACGTAGTCGATCACATCGACCACGCCTGTACGCGGATCGATGGCGACGTGGGCGGCGTGGCTGCCGTAACTGTAGGTTCGCTTGCTGCTCGCGAAGGTGCCATCGGCCGAAAAACCGTCCATCGACAGTTCACTCACGGTCCGTTCGCGGTCTCCGGCGCGCGCGACCGAAAGCTCTTCGGTGATCTCCACCAATTCTGGCAGGCAGCCGAACTGCGCCGCCGCAGCCCGGCGGATGGCCGCCTTTAAGTTAGCTGCAGCATCCAGCAGCGCCGATCCGCCCATGACCGTGGCCCGGGATGCGTTCGAACCCCACCCCGCCTCGACCAGCGTCGTCGAGCCATGGAACACGTTGCGGATCCTCGAGATCGGCACACCCAGCGCGTCTGCGGTGATCTGGGCAAAGATCGTCTCGATGCCTTGCCCGACGGACGAAGAGCCGACGAACAGGTCTATCGCGCCTTCTGGCGACATCTCCAGGCGCTCGTTCTCGCGCGGCCCGGTGCCGCCACCTTCAAGGTAGCAGCCGATGCCGAGGCCATGATATCGGCCGTCCTCGCGCAGCCCCTGCCGTGCGGCTTGCGACGTCCAGCCGATCTCGTCCAGGCAACGCTGCAACGTGACGGCGTAATCACCGCTGTCGGTTTCGCCCCCGGCGCCGATCGGGAGCACGGCCGGAAGGCCATACGGCATCTCGGACGACGACAGCAGGTTCTTCTGCCTGAATGCGACTCTGTCGATGCCTAGGTCGTCGGCTGCAATGTCGAACAGCCGCTCGCGGAAGAAGTCGCATTCGAACCTGCCAGGCCCACGGTAGCTTGCCAGCGGGGTCTTGCTGGTAAGCATCATCGCGACTTCCATGCGCAGATCAGGGACGCGGTAGGGTCCGCCGATCATCTGCGCGAGGTTCCGGGGGGCTGTCATCGCGTTCGGACGAAGATAGGCCCCCATGTCGGTCCATGCCCTGCCGCGCAGGGCGAGCAACGTCCCGTCGCGACGGCATGCGATCTCGAGTTCGCACGCGACTTCGCGCGCCGGACTGGTCGCCAGCAGATGTTCGCGCCGATCCTCGATCCACTTGACGGGACGCCCGAGCAGCCGCGCCGCGCACGGAACCAGGAAATCCTCCGGATAGAACTCGCCGCGCACCCCGAAACCCCCGCCGGCATCGTTCTCGATGACTTCAACCGACGACTCCGGCAGACCCATCAAGCCCGCAAGGATGGCCCGCGTGGCGAAGGGGACCTTCAGGGCCCCGTACGCTCGCAGAAGCGGGGGCGAGGCCTCCCAGGTAGCCAGGACGCCACGTGTTTCAAGGGGCACCGCTGCATGGCGCTGCACGTGGAACCGCTCCCGTCGGACGTACTGTGCATCCGCGATTGCCGCCGCTGCATCGCCACGGATGCCAGTCAGCGTGAACGCGCAGTTGCTACCTTCGGATTCGTGCAGCAGCGTGTCGCCGTCGAGCGGGGCAGTGCCATTCAGCGCGGCCGGCAAAGGATCGATATCGACCTCGAGCAACTCGAGCGCATCCTCGGCCAGCGCGGCGCTTTCGGCAACGATGGCCACGATCGGCTCCCCGACGTACCGCACCTTGCCGGAGGCGATCACCGGCTGCTCCAGCGCCCCCATCTCAGGACGCCGTTCGATGCGCACCGGGATCCTCGGCACCGCGCCGTCGAAGGATCCCGCCGTGATCACCGCGTGCACGCCCGGCAGGGCCGATGCGGCAGTACTGTCGATCCGGCGCACCCAGCCATGTGCGACGGGGCTGCGGTAGATCGCCATGTGCAGCAGGCCCGAAGGCACCAGATCGTCCACATAGCAGCCACGCCCCCGAAGATATCGGGCGTCCTCGATGCGCTCCATGGGGCGCCCAGTCCAGGGGGTCGTTGCGGCCATGGAGGGGAACGTCAACTAGACTGAGGGCAGAGTAGCGCGGATGCGACCGACAACACTGCCTGTGCTGTTGAGCACCGGCGGCGCCGCCAGCCCTGCAAGCGCCTGTTGCTCGCCAGCATCGAGCAGGCCGACGGCGGCGAGTACCGCAACCAGCACCGGCACGCGGGCACGAGCCTCACCATCGGCAATCTTTATCGCGACGCCGATGCCCCGGCCGGGCAGGAAGGCGCTGATGAAGCCTTCCGCGCCGGTCTTGACCAGGACGCGACCACCGGTGACCTTCGCGAGTACGACGCCTGGCTGGTCGGTGCCCGATAGCAGTTCAGGATGCGTGCGCATCGCCTCCTGGATGGTCGTCACAGCAGCACGGCGCCCGGGCGAGGCCACCTGGGCATTGGCGAAGCGCGCCAGCATCGCCGCCATCGCCGCCAGCGATAGCGCAGGGGCAGGCAATGCACAACCATCGACGCCGTAGGACAGTGCACGAGAATCAGCGCAGATGAGTTCCGACAGCGCGTCCAGGTACTGCTGCTGCGCAGGGTGATCGATGTTGTCGTAGCCCTGCAGCGGCCAGCCCTTGTGACGTGCCACAGCCAGAAATCCGCAATGCTTGCCCGAGCAGTTGTGGAAGATGCGTTGCCGAGGCCGACCCTCGATGACGGCTGCGTCCGCCGCTGCAGGGTCTGCAGGGCGGTCGGGACCACATGCCAGACATTCCTGGTCGAGGTCCATGGCCGACAGCCAGCCGGCGACCAGCCGGCTGTGCATCGGCTCGCCGCGGTGCGAGGCGCAGGCTATCGCGAGATGACGCAGCGTCAAGCCGGCCGCTGCATAGGCTCCCGATTCCACCAGTGCGATCGCCTGCACCGGCTTGAGCGCCGAGCGCGGGAACGTCACCAGCGATGTGTCGCCCCAGCCGGCGATGAGTTCTCCCCGAGCGTTGGCCACTGCCACCGCACCCATGTGGCAGCTTTCCACCAGCGACCCGCGCCAGACTTCGACAAGATTCACGAACGACATGCTGCGTGGCCTATTCGTTTAGCAGAACGCATTGTATCGCCGGTTCTCGCAGCGAAGTCCGCCGCGCGTGGTTTCATTCCAGACGGAACCGCATTAGCATCACGTCAGGTCGAGCGCGTTCCGGATGAGCACCCCCTCAGAATGAAAGTCCAACAGATGCCCGTGAACAGAACCGCTGCCGGCGGCCGGCTCGCCGTCGATATCGGCGGCA
>JBILGF010000341.1:0-4028 GCA_044351195.1 Burkholderiales bacterium | reverse complement strand
CTGGACATCACCTGCGACGTGGCCGTCCACCACCTGCACCTGTGCGACATCGACATCGGCTACTTCGATTCGCACAGCCACCTGGTACCGCCGCTGCGCAGCGTGCGCGACCGCGATGCGCTGCGCGCCGCCCTGGCCGATGGCACCGTCGATGCGGTCTGTTCCGACCATACGCCGGTCGACGAAGATGCCAAGCAGTTGCCGTTCGGCGAGTCCGAGCCCGGTGCGACTGGGCTCGAGCTGCTGCTGCCGCTCACGCTGAAGTGGGCCGCCGAGCTGTCGATCGACCGCGCCACCGCGATCGCCCGTATCACCTGCGACCCGGCACGCATCCTGCGGTTGCCCCTGGGACGCATCGATATCGGTGCGCCAGCCGATCTCTGCCTGATCGACCCCTTCGAAGAGTGGATCGTCGGCCCCGGAACACTGGCAAGCCAGGGCAAGAACACGCCGTTCTCCGGGCTGCCGATGACGGGCCGGGTACGACATACGATCGTCGCCGGCGAAGCCGTTTTCTCGCGCGCCGGCTGACCCGTCCGCAACGCGCGGCCCCCGGGCCTCGCCGCACACAGACCCTTGGAGCAGACCATGGACAACCCCCTTCTCGATCGATCGGGCATGCCCCGTTTCGGAGACATCCGCGTCGAGCATGTCGACCCGGCGATCGAATCGCTGCTCGCGGACAACCGGGCAGAGATCGCGCGCATCGCCGCCGACCCGGCCACGCCCGACTGGGATGGCTTCGCCGCCCCCCTCGAAGAAGCCGCCGACCGGCTGCGCCGCGCCTGGGGCCTGGTCGGACACCTGAACGCGGTGATGAACAGCCCTGAGCTGCGCGAAGCGTACAACGCCAACCTGCCGCGGATCACCGAGTACTACACCGAGCTCGGCCAGAACGAAGCCCTGTTCTCGAAGTACAAGGCGTTCGCGGCCAGCGCAGGCTTCGCGCTGCTGTCCCCGGCGCGGCGCAAGGTGATCGAGAACGAGGTGCGCGACTTCCGCCTGTCCGGCGCGGAACTGCCGCCGGCGCAGAAGCAGCGCTATCGCGAGATCAGCGAGCGGCTGGCCACCCTGTCGTCGCGTTTCTCCGACAACGTGCTCGATGCCACCAATGCGTTCTCGCATCACGAGACCGACCGTGCCGCCCTGGCCGGACTGCCCGAGGATGCGATCGAGGCGGCCGCCGAGGCCGCGAAGGCGGAAGGCCGCGAAGGCTATCGCTTCACGCTGCAGGCCCCGTCGTACATGCCGGTGATGCAGTACGCCGACGACCGCAAGCTGCGCGAGGACATGTACCGCGCCTACGTGACGCGCGCCTCCGAATTCGGCAATCCGGAATGGGACAACAGCCCGCTGATCGGCGAGATCGTCTCGCTGCGCCACGAGCTGGCGACGCTGCTCGGCTTTGCCGACTTCGCCGGCCTGTCGCTGGCGGCGAAGATGGCCGACTCGGCGCAGCAGGTCGACGAGTTCCTGCGCGAGCTGGCTGCCAGGGCACGCCCGTTCGCCCTGCGCGACCTCGCGGAACTGAAAGCCTTTGCCGCCGACCGGCTGGGGCTGCACGACCTGCAGTCCTGGGACCTGGCCTACGTCTCGGAAAAGCTGCGCGCCGAGCGCTATTCATTCTCGGACAACGAGGTGAAGCAGTACTTCCCCGAGCCGCAGGTGCTGCCGGGCATGTTCCGCGTGGTCGAGACGATCTACGGACTGACCATCACCGAACGCGATGCGCCGAAGTGGCATCCCGATGTGCGCTTCTTCGAGGTCGCCGACGCCACCGGCCGGCCGGCCGGCCACTTCTACCTCGACCTCCATGCCCGCGCCTCGAAGCGTGGGGGCGCCTGGATGGACGATGCGATCGCACGCCGCCGGGTCGAGGGTGGCGTGCAGTTGCCGCTCGCCTATCTCACCTGCAACTTCCCGGCCCCGGTCGCGCGGGCTGACGGCAGTGCGCGACCGGCGCTGTTCACCCATGACGACGTGGTGACGCTGTTCCACGAGTTCGGCCACGGCCTGCACCATCTGCTGACCGAGGTGGACGAGCTGTTCGTGTCCGGCATCAATGGCGTGGAGTGGGATGCCGTAGAGTTGCCCAGCCAGTTCATGGAGAACTTCTGCTGGGAGTGGGACGTGTTGAAACACCTGACCCGCCATGTGGACACCGGCGAGATGATGCCGCGTGCGCTGTTCGACCGGATGCTCGCCGCGAAGAACTTCCAGAACGGGCTGCAGACGCTGCGCCAGGTCGAGTTCGCACTGTTCGACATGCGTATCCATTCCTCGGCCAGTGCCCAGAGCGGCGTGTCGGCGCAGGCGGTGCTGGAGACGGTGCGCAATGAGGTGTCGGTGCTCAATCCGCCCGAATTCAACCGCTTCGCCCATGGCTTCTCGCATATCTTTGCCGGAGGGTATGCTGCCGGTTACTACAGCTACAAATGGGCCGAAGTGCTGTCGGCAGACGCCTATGGCCTGTTCGAGGAACGCGGCGTGCTCAACCCCGAGATCGGCGCCCGCTTCCGCGAAGAGGTGCTGGCGGTGGGCGGCAGCCGGCCTGCACTGGAATCCTTCATCAAGTTTCGCGGCCGCGAGCCGAAAATGGATGCACTGCTCAGGCATGGTGGCATGGACGCTTCGGCATCGGCTGCGGTAGCCTGAGGCCACGGGTACGGCGTGACGGCATGGCGCCGGGAGGAAACACGATGCAGATCAACACAGTGTACGGATATCGGTGGTCCGCCCTGGCGGGCGCGCTGCTGCTCGGCGTGTGGCTGGCGCCAGCCCATGCCCAGCAACAGATCCGCTGCTGGACGAACGACAGCGGCAGCCGCGAGTGTTCCGACATGCCGCCTCCGGCCAATGCCAAGGCGGTGAACGAGGTGCGCGGCCGCACCGGGCGTATCGAGGGCCAGGAATCCTTCACCCAGCGCCAGGCGGTCGAGCGCTTCCCGGTCACCCTCTGGAGCAACGACTGCGGCGAGCCCTGTACCAGCGCCCGCAAGCTGCTGGCCAGTCGGGGCGTGCCGTTCACCGACCGCAATCCGTCGCTTCCATCGCAGCAGGAAGAGTTCAAGAAGCTGACCAAGGGCCAGATGCAGGTACCGCTGCTGATCATCGGAACCTCGACCCTGGTCGGTTTCGAGGAAGGCCCGTGGAACGCAACCCTCGACGCTGCCGGATATTCGCGCGTGCCGACCGGGCGCCGTCCGGGCACGGCGGCGGCAGCATCGCCGCCCGCCCGGCCGTCGCCCTCGAACCCGGGCAACGGCCCCGGTGCGGCGGGCGCCGAGGCACCGGCCGGTGCGCCAGCCGGTACGCCAGCCGGTACGCCAGCCGGTACGCCAGCCCTTACGCCAGGTAACGGCACGCCCGCGCGCTGACCGCAGCGCTGCCGCAGCAGACGCTGTCGAACCCTGCCTGCCGACAGGCGCGCCACAGCGCACAATAGGGGGATGAAACCCCCCAAGAGACTCGAAGTCCTCATCGAGGAAGGACTGATCGACACGGTCGTCCGCCAGTTGATGAGCGGCAAGGAAGCGAACGTGTACGTCGTGCGCAGCGGCGACGAGACGCTGTGCGCCAAGGTCTACAAGGAAGCGACGCAGCGCAGCTTTCGCCAGGCCGTGGACTACACCGAGAACCGGAAGGTGAAGAACACCCGCCAGGCACGCGCCATGGCCAAGGGTACCCGCTACGGCCGCGAGGCACAGGAGACCGCCTGGCAGTCGGCGGAGGTCGATGCGCTGCGCCGCCTGTTCGCAGCCGGGGTACGCGTGCCGGCGCCGCGCAACTTCTGCGATGGCGTGCTTCTGATGGAACTGGTGTCCGATGCCGATGGCAATGCCGCGCCCCGGCTGAACGACGTCGTGTTCACGCCGGAAGAGGCGACCATGCATCACGCGTCGCTGTTGCGCGAGGTCGTCCGCATGCTTGGCGCGGGCGTGATCCACGGCGATCTTTCAGAGTTCAACATCCTGCTCACCGAGCAGGGCCCGGTCATCATCGACCTGCCGCAGGCGGTGGATGCCGCC
>JBILGF010000074.1:0-9470 GCA_044351195.1 Burkholderiales bacterium | reverse complement strand
CATGCGAAGCGCCTGCTGTTGCGCGACGTGATCAACCTGCGCGACTTCTTCGGCCGGTTCGCGCCCGCGCTGCTGCACACCGACTACGGACACGAGATCTGGGATCTCTACGAGCGCAGCCTGCTGACCCCCGATGTGGAACTGACCGGGCACTTCGAGGGCACCCCCGCAGAGGTCGACCTGGAGGACGTGATGCGCGAGATCGACGACGCCCTGGCCGAAGAAGCGGCACGCCGCATGCGCCTGGAAGCCCAGCCCGGACCCTGACCCTGACCCAGCCCGGATCCTGACCTGCAGCACTGCACTGCCCTGTCCGGGCCAGGATCGATCCGCGCCCGCGCCGGATCAGCGCCGATCGAGATCCTCGGGACCGGCCGGCACGCGCAGGTACACCACCCAGTAGATGCCCGCCACCACCACGGCGCCTCCGACGATATTGCCGGCCACCACGCACAGCAGGTTGCCCGCGATATCCGTGCCCGACACCGGCGCCCCCAGCAGCAGTGCCAGCGGGAACAGGTACATGTTGGCGACCGAGTGCTCGAACCCGGCGGCAACGAAAGCCGTGACCGGGAACACGATGGCCACCGCCTTGTCGACCACGCTGCGGCCACCCATGGCCATCCAGACCGCCATGCACACGAGCGCATTGCAGAGCACTGCACGGAAGAATGCCTCGAGCACAGGCAACTGCGCCTTCGCGGTCGCGATCTGCACCGCAGCGTCGCCGACCCGCCCGCCGTTGAGCGCGGCATGCCCGGACAGCCACACCAGAACCGCCAGCACCACGGCACCGGCGAAGTTGGCCATGCACACCACCACCCAGTTGCGCAGCAGTGCGCCCGTACCCACGCGTCCGCTGGCCCAGGCCATCACGATCAGGTTGTTGCCGGTGAACAGCTCGGCACCAGCCACCACGACCAGCAGCAGCCCCAGCGAGAACACGAGCCCGCCGAGCAGCCGCGATGCGGCGAACCCCAGGGATGGATCGCTGGCCACCAGCGTGAACATCATCGCACCGAGCCCGATGAAGGCACCACCGAGCAAACCGAGCAGGAACAGGGTGGGCAGCGGCAGGCCGACCTTCTCGACACCGACGGCGCTCACCCGCTGGGCGATCTCGCGCGGCGAATAGGCGTCCAGACCGAACAGGGCACTCATCGCGGCGCCTGGCGGGCCCGGCTCATCATGCCTTGCGCGCAGCGGAGACCCGCATGCGGCCGTTGCACGAGGCGTGAGCTCCGGGGCACACTGCGCCTCGCCATCCGGCCCGGCGCCATAGTCAGGCTCAATCGGATCGATTCGGACATTCAATTGGCCTGCTGGTTATCCTGCCGGTAGCATACGGCTTCCATCCTTCCAGTCAACGCGGTCTGCACCGCTTTTCAACCACCCCACGGAGGCATCTCATGTCGCTTATCAACACCCCGGTCAAACCCTTCAAGGCCATGGCCTTCCACGATGGCAAGTTCGTCGAGGTCACCGAGCAGTCGCTCAAGGGCAAGTGGAGCGTGTTCGTGTTCTACCCCGCCGATTTCACCTTCGTCTGCCCGACCGAACTCGAAGACCTGGCCAACCATCACGAGACCTTCAAGAAGCTGGGCGTCGATGTGTACGGCATCTCGACCGACACCCATTTCGCGCACAAGGCCTGGCACGACACTTCGGACGCCATCAAGAAGGTCAAGTACGCGCTGATCGGCGACCCGACCGGCACCATCACCCGCAACTTCGAAGTCATGATCGAGGAAGCCGGCCTGGCGCTGCGCGGCACGTTCGTGATCAACCCCGAAGGCATGATCAAGCTGTGCGAAATCCACGACAACGGCATCGGCCGCGACGCGTCCGAGCTGCTGCGCAAGGTCAAGGCCGCCCAGTACGTCGCCTCGCACCCGGGCGAAGTCTGCCCCGCCAAGTGGCAGGAAGGTGCTGCGACCCTCAAGCCGTCGCTGGACCTCGTCGGCAAGATCTGACCGACAACACCCCGCCGTGGTGGCCGGCCATCCGCCGGCCCGCCACGGTGAAGCTGCGGCGCTGCTGCCGCGCGCATTCCCCGCATCGCAGGCACGCGATCCGTTCCTGCGATGACGGCGGGAATGCTGTTGCCCCGAATTCACCCACAAGGTAGACCCATCATGCTGGACGCCGACCTCAAGACCCAACTCCAGGCCTATCTCGAACGCCTGACCCAGCCGATCGAACTCGTCGCCTCGCTCGACGATCGCCCGGCATCGCGCGAGATGCGCGAGTTGATCGAGGAAGTCGCCGGCCTGAACGACAAGGTATCAGCCCGATTCGACGGCACCGATGAACGCCGCCCGTCGTTCTCGATCAGCCGCGTGGGCCATGACATGGGCGTGCGCTTCGCCGCCATACCGATGGGCCACGAGTTCACCTCGCTGGTGCTGGCGCTGCTGCAGGCGGGCGGCCACCCGCCCAAGGTCGATGCCGACGTGATCGAACAGATCCGCTCGCTCGATGCCGATCTGAAGTTCGAGACCTACATGTCGCTGTCGTGCCACAACTGCCCGGACGTCGTGCAGGCCCTCAACCTGATGGCCGTGCTCAACCCGAAGGTGCGCCATGTCGCGATCGACGGCGGGCTGTTCCAGGACGAGGTCGAGTCGCGCCAGATCATGGCGGTGCCGTTCGTCTACCTCAACGGCGAACCGTTCGCCTCGGGCCGGATGGAGATCGCCGACATCCTGGCCAAGGTCGACACCGGCGCGGCCGCACGGGATGCCGCGCGCCTGGGCAAGAAGGAACCCTTCGACATGCTGATCGTCGGCGGCGGGCCCGCCGGTGCCGCTGCGGCGGTCTATGCCGCACGCAAGGGCATCCGCACCGGCGTGGTCGCCGAACGCTTCGGCGGCCAGACGCTCGACACCCTGGGCATCGAGAACTACATCTCCGTCCTCGAGACGGAAGGCCCGAAGTTCGCCGCCGCGCTCGAGGCACATGTGCGCGCGTACGACGTCGACATCATGAACAGCCAGAAGGTGGTGGCGCTCGAACCGGCGACGCAGCCGGGTGGCCTCGCCACGGTCACCCTGGCCAACGGCGCGGCGCTCAAGAGCCGCTCGGTAATCCTCGCCACCGGCGCGCGCTGGCGCAACGTCAACGTACCGGGCGAGTCCGAGTACCGCAACAAGGGCGTGGCCTACTGCCCGCACTGCGACGGCCCGCTGTTCAAGGGCAAGCATGTGGCGGTGATCGGCGGCGGCAACTCCGGGATCGAGGCGGCGATCGACCTCGCGGGGGTTGTCGCGCATGTGACGGTGGTCGAGTTCGCCGACCAGCTGAAGGCCGACGCGGTGCTGGTGCGCAAGCTCGAGAGCCTGCCCAACGTCACCGTGCACACCAGCGCGCAGACCACCGAGATCACCGGCGACGGCAGCAAGGTGAACAGCCTGAAGTTCACCGATCGCCGCAATGGCGAGTCGCACACGGTCGAGCTCGCGGGCGTGTTCGTGCAGATCGGCCTGGTGCCCAACACCGAGTGGCTGAAGGGCGTGGTCGAGCTGAGCAGGTACGGCGAGATCGTGATCGATGCCAAGGGTGCGACCAGCACCCCGGGCATCTTCGCCGCGGGCGACGTGACGACCGTGCCGTTCAAGCAGATCATCATCGCCACCGGCGAAGGTTCGAAATCGGCGCTGTCGGCGTTCGACTACCTGATCCGCACGCCGGTGGTCGAACTCAGCGCGGCCGCGTAGCCGGCTGGCGCGCGTGCGCGCCAGCTGCAGGCGTGCCCGCAGGCTAGCTGCGCGCCAGCCTGCGGCGCCTGACTGCGAACAGACCCACGCCGGCAAGGCCGACCAGGGTCGGCATCAGCGCGATATTCACCACCTTGGTGACCAGCTCCAGCCGGTCGGTCTCCAGGCGCAGCGTGCGGCGCAACTCGCGCAGCTCGGCCTTGGTCTCGGCCGACTTGCGCTGGAAGGCGTCGATCTCGGCCTGCTGCTCAGGGCTGGGCGTGAACGCCGACCCGGGTCCGCGTGCGCGTTGCAGCTTCTGCAGGCGTTCCTGGGTCTGCATCAGGTCGTCCTCGAGTTCCTTGATCGCACCCAGGTACTGCTGCTGCGCACGCTCTTCAATCTCGAGCGGCACGGTCAGCGGCCGCGAGAATGCGGCACGGCTGCGCAGGCTGCCGAGCTGGGTGTCGCCGGCGAACGCTTCGACCAGGCTCTGCAGGAAATCGAGGTTGCCGTTGATCGGCACCCGCACCTGCTGCCCGAACGCTTCCTGGATCTGCACCACCACGCCATCGGCCAGCATGTCGATGTCGGACACCAGCACCACCTGGGCATCGGCGGTCGCCTTCGCCAGGTGCACCGCCGGATCGGCCGGCGCGGGCGCCGGCCTGGCCGGGGAGTCGCCCGCAGCGGATTGCGCATCGCCGGTCGCGCCATCGCGCAACGGCACCGGCAGGGCCTCGTCGGCCTTCGGCGGACCATCGGGAAACGCCGTCGGGAAGCGGCCGGTCAGGCGCAGCGCAAGCGTCTGTGCCTTGCCGGTGGGCTGGAAGCCGCGCGCGGCCGCCTCGCCGGTGAGGGTCGCGATGATCGGGTCGATCAGCATCGCGTTCTGCGAGGTGCGCGCGAGCACCGTGGCGGTGAGCCCGGGCACTGGCTTGCCTTCGGCCACCGGCTCGAACCAGCCCGGGAACGGGATGGTCAGCGTACCCACCTGGCCGATCACCAGGTCGTCCTTGTTGAGCGCGTCGCCCTGCACGTTCAGCAGCGTCGGCATCGCCCGGCCGCTCTGCTGGCTGGCCAGCGTCAGGTCGGCTGCGATCTTGCCGATCGGCATCGAGTAGCCCCAGGCACCGAGCAGGTGCCGGAACGTCGATTCGCTCGCCGTATTGCCGGAGAGCGGATTCTCGAGGTTGCGCTGCTGGTCGAAGAACGCATACGGATCGAGGAACGCGATCAGCCGCCCGCCGCGCAGCACGAACTGGTCGATCGCATACTCGCCGGCGTCGGTCAGGTCGCGCGGATGGATCACCAGCAGCACGTTCACATCATCCGGGATGCGCGTGCTCTCCATCGGCACCGGGCGCACGTCGAAGTTGCGCTGCAACTCCTGGATGGCGATCCACGGCCCCGTGGGCAGCCGGCCGAGCATCAGTTCCATCGGGCGGCCGAACACCGGGATCGCGCTCATCACCCCGACCACCGGGCGGCGCTCCTGCATCACCTGCGCGATCGCGCGCGTGATGTCGTACTCGAGCAACCGCTCGCGCTCGGGTGACAGCACCGGGATGGCGACCAGGTTGGCGGCCTTCGCGGCATCTCCCTTCGAAGCCTCGGCCTTGCCTGCACCACCCTGGGTCGCATCGCCCGGGCCGTCGCGTCGCGCGATGGCCAGCCCCAGGTAGAACTTCTCCTGGTTCGGCGTCACCTGGCCATCGATGCCGTCGCGGATTGCGGCTTCCTCGGCATCGGAATCGGGTTCGGGGTTCAACCGTTCCAGCACCAGCCGTCCGCCGGAGGCGGCGACGTACTCCGCCAGCAGGTCCTGCACCCGCTTGGCGAAGGTATTCAGCGCGACCGGCACCGAGGTGTCGCCGCTCTGCGTGTAGTAGAGACGCACGACTACCGGCGCATCGAGTTTCGCCAGCACCTGGCGCGTGCCATCGGACAACGTGTAGACGCGGCCTTGGGTGAGGTCGATGCGGGCGGGCAAGGCCGCCAGAACCATGTTGAGGACGACCAGCGCGACGAACAGCAGCGCCAGGCCGGCGGGGGACATCAAACGCTTCACGAGATTTCCGGAGGCCATCGTCACATTCCTTCAGCCGGCACGCAGGCCGCGCACGATCACTGCATTGCCGAACAGCGCGAACCCGATCACCGACAGGAAGAAACCGACATCGCGCAGGTCGATCACGCCGCGCTGGAGCGCATCGAAGTGGGTCATCACCGAGAACGAGGCGACCGCGCTCACCACGCCAGGGCTGGTCCAGCGGGTGAGCAGGTCGGTGACCGGGCTGTAGCCGGCGATCACCAGCAGCAGGCAGATCATCACCGACAGGATGAAGCTCACCGCCTGGTTGCGCGTCATCGCCGAGGTCATCGCCGTGATCGCGAGGAAGCTGCCCGCAAGCAGCAGGCTGCCCAGGTAGGCGGTGAGGATCGCACCGTTGTCGGGCGAGCCGAGCACGTTGACCGTGATCCACACCGGGCAGGTCAGCGCGAGCGCGATGGCGAGGAAGATCCACGACGCGAGGAACTTGCCGATGATCACCTGCGGCAGCGTGACCGGCAGCGTCAGCAGCAGTTCGAGCGTGCCCAGCCTGCGCTCTTCCGACCACAGCCGCATGCCGACCGCCGGCACCAGGAACAGGTACATCCACGGGTGCCAGGTGAAGAAGGACACCAGCGACGCCTCGGCGCGCTCGAAGAAGCGGCCGATGGTGAAGGTGAGGAAACCCGCCATCAGGAGGAAGATGACCAGGAACACATAGGCGACCGGTGAGCCGAAGTAGCCCGAGAGCTCACGCCGGACGATGCCCGAGATGTTGCTGAAGGCGGAGCCGTGTTTCATCGCAGTCTGTCCGCTCATCGCGCCACCGTATCGGGCAGGGTGATCGATCGGAACACGTCCTCGAGGCGCCCTTCCTCGGTGGACAGTGCCTGTACCTGCCAGCCGGCAGACTGCGCGCACTGCGCGACGGCCACCGTCAGTGCCGCACCGGCGCTGCCGATGGCCCCGTCGTCATCGCGTTTCGGATAGACCCGCAGGGTGACCGGTGCGCCCGGCGCTGCCGCCGGATCAGCGATCGCCTCGACGCGCAGCGCCCCCGGCAGTTGCGCGAGCTGGGCGGTTGCAGCGTCGGCAGGGGTACCGCCGAGCATCACCCGCACGCAGCCTGCAGTCGCCGACCGCGCCTTGAGTTCGGCCGGCGTGCCGTTGGCGACCACCGAGCCGCGATCGATGATCACCGCGCGGGTGCACGCCGCCTCGACCTCTTCCAGGATGTGGGTGGAGAACACGATCGCCTTGGTCTGGCCCATGCGGCGGATCAGTTCGCGCGCGGCATGCTTCTGGTTGGGATCGAGCCCGTCGGTGGGCTCGTCGAGGATCAGCACGTCAGGGTCGTGCAGGATCGCCTGCGCGAGGCAGGTGCGGTGACGGTAGCCCTTGGACAGCGTGTCGATCGGCTGGTGCAGCACGCCATCGAGCAGGCAGGTCTCGACCGCGCCATGCACCGCAGCCTTCTTCGCGCTGCCCGACAGCCCGCGCAGGTCGGCGATGAAAGACAGGAAGCCGTGCACGGTCATGTCGGCGTAGGACGGCGCGCTCTCGGGCAGGTAGCCGATCAGCGCCTTGGCGCGGATCGGGTCGGTCGCGACATCATGGCCGCCGACCGTCACCCGTCCGGATGTCGCCGGGTAGAAGCCGGTGATGATGCGCATCGTGGTCGACTTGCCGGCGCCGTTCGGGCCCAGCAGGCCGAGCACCTCACCGCGTTCGACGGAGAACGAGATGCCGTTCACGGCGCGCTTGGCGCCGAACTGCTTGACGAGATTCTCTACCCGGATCATCGGCTGTTTTTCTGGTTGGTGGAGCATCGTGGCGGGTCGCCAGCGCATGTGACAGGTCAGACGAGCCGAAGTTCCGCGCCCGGCCGGACCTGCGCGCGATTATCCCCTGCGCGTCACCGGCCGTGCAGGACTTCTGCGCACGGCCAGCGCGGCGACGATGCCCGCGCGATGATCCGGCCACGGCGGTGCGGCTGCGCGCCCCGTCGGACCCGCAGCTTGAACCGGCACCCGAAGCGCAGCCACCCGATACACTGCGCCCATCCGACCCACTGGAATCGCCTTGAAGATCGCCACCTGGAACGTCAACTCCCTCAACGTGCGGCTGCCGCATGTGCTCGAATGGCTGGCCGCGCACCAGCCCGACGCGCTGTGCCTGCAGGAGACCAAGCTGGAAGACCCGAAGTTCCCGGCCGCCGCGATCGAGGCGGCCGGGTACCAGGTCGTGTTCTCCGGCCAGAAGACCTATAACGGCGTGGCGATCCTGTCGCGCAGCATGCCGACCGACGTGGTGGCCGGCATCCCCGGCTTCGACGACCCGCAGAAGCGGGTGATCGCGGCCACCGTCGATGGGGTACGGCTGGTCTGCGCCTACGTGCCCAATGGCGAGTCGGTCGAGTCGGCGAAGTATCCGTACAAGCTCGACTGGCTGGCGCGGTTCACCGCGTGGCTGCAGCAGGAGCTGGCGGTGCATCCCTCGCTCGCGGTGCTGGGCGACTACAACATCGCACCCGATGATCGCGACGTCCACGATCCGCTGGCGTGGGCCGGAAAGGTGCTGTGCAGCGAGGCGGAACGCGAGGCCTTCCGCGGCCTGCTCGGCCTGGGGCTGGCCGATGCGTTCCGGATGTTCGAACAGCCCGAGCGCAGCTGGAGCTGGTGGGATTACCGGATGAACATGTTCCGTCGCAAGCTCGGCCTGCGCATCGACCACGTACTGCTGTCGGCGCCCCTGGCCGCTCGCTGCACCGGCTGCACGATCGACAGCGCACCTCGGGCTGCGGAGCGGCCCTCGGACCATGCCCCGGTGGTGTGCGAGCTGGGCTGACCGCTGGCAGGCAACCGTTACCGGCGATTCAGCCGGCGGCGATTCAGCCGGCGGCGATCGACTTCTCTTCCAGCCCCAGCTCCTGGATCTTGCGGGTCAGCGTGTTGCGTCCGAGCCCGAGCAGCGCCGCGGCCTCGATGCGGCGACCGCCGGTATGCTGCAGCGCCTTGACGATCAGCGTGCGTTCGAAGTCGCGCGAGAGCTGGTCGATGATGCCGTGCTCGCCGCGGCCGAACGACTGCTCGACCTCGCGCGAAAGCGCCAGCAGCCAGTTCTGCTCGACACTGGCGGCAGTCTCGCCACGCAGTTCCGGCGGCAGGTCGTTCACCTCGACATTCATGCCTGGCGCCATCACCGTCAGCCAGTGGCACAGGTTCTCGAGCTGGCGCACGTTGCCCGGCAGGTCCTGCGCCGACAGGTGGCGCAGTGCCGCCTCGGACAAGCGCTTGGGCTCGACGCCCAGGTCGCGTGCGCTCTTCTGCAGGAAGAACCGGGCAAGCAGCTGGATGTCTTCGCGCCGCTCGCGCATCGGCGGCAGGCGCAGCCGGATGACGTTCAGGCGGTGGTAGAGATCCTCGCGGAACAGGCCCTGCTTGACCCGCTGATCGAGGTCCTGGTGGGTGGCTGCGATCACCCGCACATTGGCCTTGATCGGCTGATGGCCACCGACGCGGTAGAACTGGCCGTCGGACAGCACACGCAGCAGGCGCGTCTGCAGTTCGGCCGGCATGTCGCCGATCTCGTCGAGGAACAGCGTGCCGGCATCGGCCTGCTCGAAGCGGCCACGGCGCATCGTCTGTGCGCCGGTGAACGAGCCGCGTTCATGGCCGAACAGCTCCGACTCGAGCAGGTCCTTCGGGATCGCGGCCGTGTTG
>JBILGF010000313.1:0-4339 GCA_044351195.1 Burkholderiales bacterium | reverse complement strand
CCGCTCTTTCTTGATCACCGATTCGTAGATCTGGCCGGTGGTGAAGTTGTTGACGCGCCTCATCCGCGTCGACACGAAGCGCTCGTAGTGGCCCAGGTCGAGGTCGGTCTCGGCGCCGTCCTCGGTGACGAACACCTCGCCATGCTGGAACGGGCTCATCGTGCCGGGGTCGACATTGATGTACGGGTCGAGCTTCAGCAGCGTGACGGACAGCCCGCGCGATTCGAGCAGGGTGCCAAGCGATGCGGCGGCGATACCTTTGCCGAGTGAGGAAACGACGCCGCCAGTGACAAAGATGTACTTGATCATTCCCGACGCAGTGGCTGGTTTTTGCGATGATAGCGCAAAGCAGCCCTCCGGACCACGCGCACGCGACATGCGCATCTGCGTTCCGGCGCGCGACAGGGCCGCCTCCTGCATGGACACCACGGGCATGCAGACCCGGTTGTGTCAAACTTCGAAGACAACCCGTCTCGAAACGGGTATTTTCGCGCCCTGCTTTTTTCGCGTCGCAGGCAGCCGGGTCCGAACAGGTCAGGCTGCTGGCAGCCACGCCCGGCGCGAGCAGCCGATCTACCTCGAGGAGAGTGACGATGAGCCGTCCAGATGCAGCAGAACTGATCAGCCGTTCGGGCAAGCCTGCCTACGTGAAACACGCCCGCCTGGTCGAGTGGGTCCGCGAGATGGCGGCCCTGTGCGAACCCGACAGCATCTACTGGTGCGACGGCTCGAAGGCGGAATATGACCGGTTGTGCGAGGAGATGATCGACGCGGGATCGATGATCCGCCTGAACGCACGGAAGCGGCCCGGGAGCTTCCTCGTTCGCTCCGATCCGGCAGACGTGGCGCGCATGGAAGATCGTACCTTCGTGTGCACCGAGCAGCGCGACGACGCCGGACCGAACAACAACTGGGTGGCCCCGTCGGAGATGCGTGCGACGCTGGGCGGCCTGTTCAAGGGCTGCATGCGCGGGCGCACCATGTACGTGATCCCGTTCAGCATGGGGCCCCTGGGCTCGCACATCGCGCACATCGGGGTGGAGTTGTCCGACTCGCCCTACGTGGTGGTCTCGATGCGCATCATGACCCGCATGGGCGAGAAGGTGTACGACGTCCTGGGCAGCGATGGCGAGTTCGTGCCCTGCATCCACTCGGTGGGCATGCCGCTGGCCGCCGGCGAGACGGACATCGCGTGGCCGAGCAACCGCGAGCACAAGTACATCGTGCACTATCCCGAGACGAAAGAGATCTGGTCGTTCGGCAGCGGCTACGGCGGCAACGCCCTGCTGGGCAAGAAGTGCTTTGCCCTGCGCATCGCCTCCATCATGGCGAAAGAACAGGGCTGGCTCGCCGAACACATGCTGATCCTGGGCCTGACCGCCCCCACCGGCGAGAAGCGCTACGTCGCTGCAGCCTTCCCGAGCGCCTGCGGCAAGACCAACCTGGCGATGCTGATTCCACCCAAAGCCATGGAAGACTGGAAGGTCACCACCGTCGGCGAAGACATTGCCTGGATCAAGCCGGGCAAGGACGGCCGTCTGTATGCGATCAATCCGGAAGCCGGCTACTTCGGCGTCGCGCCCGGCACCGGCCCTGGCACCAACGCCACTGCGCTGGACATGCTCGACGCGGACACCATCTTCACCAACGTGGCGCTGACCGCTGACGGCGATGTCTGGTGGGAAGGGATGACCGACACGCCGCCGCGCGAACTCATCGACTGGCAGGGCAAGCCGTGGACCCCCGACTGCGGGCGACTCGCCGCCCACCCCAATTCACGCTTCACCGTGGCCGCCGAGCGCTGCGCGACGCTGGACCCTGAATGGGACAACCCGGACGGCGTGCCGATCAGCGCCTTCGTGTTCGGCGGACGCCGCAACGACACCGTGCCGCTGGTGGCCGAGGGCTTCAACTGGAACTACGGCGTCTACATGGCAGCCACCATGGGCTCGGAGACCACCGCAGCGGCCACTGGCGCTGTCGGCGTGGTGCGCCGCGATCCGTTCGCGATGCTTCCTTTCTGCGGCTACCACTTCGGCGACTACTTCGACCACTGGCTGCGCATCGGCCACGCGGTGAGCCAGCCGCCGAAGATCTACTGCGTGAACTGGTTCCAGCGCGACGCGCAGGGCCGCTTCATGTGGCCCGGCTTCGGCGAGAACATGCGCGTGCTCAAGTGGATCGTGCAGCGTACGCTGGGCTCGGTCGGTGCCGCCGAAACACCGCTGGGCTGGATCCCGCGCTTCGAGGACATGGACTTCCGCGGCATGGACATCAGCCGCGAGCAGTTCGAGCGCCTGACCCGGGTCGACGCCGAGCTCTGGAAGAAAGAGATCGAGTCGCATGGCGAACTGTTCGAGCAGCTGAAGTCGCGCCTGCCGCGCGAGATGCAGCTCAAGCGCGAACTGATGCAACTCGACCTGCTGCGCAGCGCGGCCTGACGCAGGCTGCACCACGCCCCGCGAGCCAGGCCCGCCCTCCGGGGCGGGCTTTTTTCGCCTGCGTCGGCCCCGGGACTAGCTCCGGCGGTAGGCTGCGATCATGTCGAGTTCGATGCGTGCCCCGGGGGTGGACAGCTGGTTCACGCAGACCGTCGTGCTCGCCGGCGTCCAGTCACCGAACGTCTGCCTGAGCACCGCCACCATGCCGTCCATGTCGCGCATGTCGGTCACGTACTTCGTGACCTTCACCACGTCGGTCCAGACCAGCCCCTCCTGGTCGAGGATGGATCTGATCGCCGACAGCGCACGCCGTGTCTGCTCGCCGATGTCGTTCGGATGGTCGTGCTCGTGCAACTCGTGCGGATGCTTGTGATAGAGCGGCGACGGCGTCGCCCCGGAGATGAACAGCAGGTCGGCACCGCCGGTCACGCGCATCGCCGGCGCATAAGGCATGTCGGCCCTGCGGCCGGGCATCGTCTGGATCTCCTGGACGTCGGGATTGGACGGCGAGACCTGGTACGGTTCGGTACGGGAAGGCACGGGCGATCTCCTCGGTTGGACAACGGGCCGGAATGCATCGGCACCAGAAGTATACTAATGTCGCATTTCCCCCGATTCGCGAAAGGTACGCCATGCCCCGCCGCACGCTTGCCGCAACCGTTCCCCCGCAGCGCCACCGCCGGAAGCTGATCAAGGGCGCGCTCGCCGCCGCCATCACGCCCGCGCTGGCTGGCGCGCCGTTCGTGAACGTGCTGGCGCAGGCGCCGCGCGCAAAGATCCGCATCGGCGTGGTGCCGCTGATCTCCTCGGGGCCGCTGTTCATCGCACAGGCGCGCGGCTTCTGGGACCGGATGAACATCGAAGCGGAATACCGCTACTTCACCGACGGCGCACTGGCCGTGCCGGCCCTGGTCGCAGGCGAGCTGGACTTCACCGTCGCCACCTGCAATGCCGGCATCTTCAACACGATTTCCCGCGGCGCGCCATTCAGGTTCATGCTCGACCGCGGCTCCGAGCGCCCGGGCTCGGGCTCGATGACCCTCGTCGTCAGCAACAAGCTGCACGCGGCGGGACTGACCACGACCGAGCGGCTGTCCATGCTCAAGGGACAGCGCCTCGGCCTGCAGGCCCCTGGCGGCATCGACCAGTTCCTGCTCGGCCGCGGCGTGCAGAAGGCCGGGCTCAACCCGCTCACCGACGTCAACTGGGTCACCGGCCTCGCCTACCCCGACCTGGTGCGCGCGCTCGGCGCAGGCCAGATCGATGCGGCGAACATCCCGGTGCCGCTGGCCTTCCTGGCCGAGAAGAACGGTACCGGCAAGATCGCGTTCCCCGGTTCGGACATCGAACCGGGTACGCAGCTCGCCTGCTTCGCCTCGCCCGCGAAGCTGCTTGGCAAGGATCGCTCGCTCGCAGTGCGGTTCGCGATGGTCCACCTGCACGCGGCGCGCATCTTCAACAACGCCGCCGCCTCGAAGGATCCGGCCGTGATCAAGACCATCTCCGAATTTACCAAGGTGCCTGAAGGCCTGATCGCCGCAGCTGCCCCGCGCTGGACCTGGTTCACCGAGAACGGCCTGCCGAACGTGGACTCCGCGATGTTCCAGGCCGATTTCTGGCGCGACACCATGAAGCTCTTCAGCGGCAAGGTGACGCGCGAGCAGGTGTTCGAACTGGGTGCCGCACAGGAAGCGTTCAACCGGCTGAAAGAGAAGAATCCGCTGACCGCCTGAGCCGGCAGGCCAGGCCGCCACGATGGCTACCCGACCCGACACCGCCATCGCGCCCCGCGCGCCGGCGGTGCATCCGGAGATCCGGCTGGAGGGCATCAGCCTCGTCTACGAGGCGGGCGGCTCGACCGTGCTCGCACTCGACGACCTGCACTGCCGGTTCGCGGC
>JBILGF010000312.1:0-4340 GCA_044351195.1 Burkholderiales bacterium | reverse complement strand
CGGATGAGATCTCGCTGGTCGCGCGCGGGAGACAGCTCGACGCATTGCGCAGCCGGGGGCTTGTGCTGCGTTCGGGCGGAACCGAGGTGAAGGCGAGCGTGCCGGTGGCGACCGACGATCCAGCGACCCTCCCTCCCCAGGACCTCGTGCTGGTCACGCTGAAGGCGCATGCGGTGCCCGCCGCGGCTGCATCGATCGCACGACTGCTCGCGCCGGGCGGCAGCGTGGTGTTCATGCTCAACGGCATCCCCTGGTGGTGGCGCCATGGCCGCTCCGGCCCCGGCGGCACGCTGCCCTTGCTCGACCCCGAGGGTGCGCTCTGGCGCGAGGTTGGCCCCGAACGGACGCTCGGCTGTGTGGTCTATTGCCCATGCGACCTGGTCGAACCGGGCGTGGTCGTCCATAACGGCAGCAACCACTTCATCCTCGGCGAACCGGACGGCAGCAGCAGCCAGCGGCTCGAGCAGGCCGTGGCGATGCTGCGCCGGGGCGGAATCGACGGCCGCCAGTCCGGCGATCTGCGACGCGATATCTGGGGCAAGCTGGTTTCGAACGCTTCGGGCAACACCATTGCCGCACTGACCCGGCTCGACCTCGGTGCACTGGCGGCCGACGCAGCGCTGTGTGCACAGATGGTGTCGGTGATGCAGGAAGTGCTGGAAGTTGCCGCGGCGCTGGGCTGGGATCTGCGCGCTCAGATGGACCTTCCGGCGATCGCGCGGCGCGGCACCTGGGGCCAGCGGCCGTCGATGCTGCAGGACGTGCTGCAGGGAAGGCCGATCGAGGCCGAGGCGCTGTTCGGCCAGGTGCATGCGTTCGCCCACGAGGCCGGGGTGGCGGTGCCGACGATGGACGCGATCCTGCCGCTGCTGCGCGGGCTGGACATGGCGCTGCGCCGGCACTGAAGCAGCCCGCCGCTGCGTTCGCACGCGTCGCGGCGGACGCGTTCGATCATCGTGGTTGCATTCATGCCAGGGGCATACGCCCGCGCGATCGTCTCGAAGATCAACCCGGCTTGCGGCGTGCCGGCGCGCCGGGCTTCGCGCCGCCGGTCACGCGCGGGGGCATCCCGGTGTGCTGCGTGAGCAGCCGTCCGCGCTGCGGCTGACCACCTGGCGACGAGTTCTTGCGCCGCGCCGATACGTAGTGGCCGTCGGTCGCCGGCTGGAAGATGGGGATCAGGTGGTGCTTGCCGTTGCCGATCAGGTCGGCACGGCCCATCGCCCTGAGTGCCTCGCGCAGCAGCGGCCAGTTGTTCGGGTCGTGGTAGCGCAGGAAGGCCTTGTGCAGGCGCCGGCGGCGCTCGCCGCGCACGATGTCCACGGTGTCCTCTTCAGCCGCTTCGCGGCGCACCTTGCGCAGGGTGTTGCGCCCCGAGTGGTACATGGCGGTCGCGGTGGCCATCGGGCTCGGATAGAACGTCTGGACCTGGTCGGCGCGAAAGCCGTTGCGCTTGAGCCAGAGCGCCAGGTTCATCATGTCTTCGTCGCGGGTGCCAGGATGGGCGGCGATGAAGTAGGGGATCAGGTACTGCTTCTTGCCCGCCTCGGCGGAATAGCGATCGAACATCTCCTTGAAGCGGCCGTAGCTGCCGATACCCGGCTTCATCATCTTCGACAGCGGCCCCTGCTCGGTATGCTCGGGCGCGATCTTCAGGTAGCCGCCCACGTGGTGCTGTACCAGTTCCTTCACGTATTCGGGCGATTCCACCGCGAGGTCGTAGCGCAGGCCGGAGCCGATCAGGATCTTCTTGATGCCCTTGAGCGCGCGTGCGCGCCGGTACATGCGGATCAGCGGTGCGTGGTCGGTGTTCAGGTTCGGGCAGATGCCGGGGTAGACGCAACTGGGCTTGCGGCAGGCCGCTTCGATCTCGGGGCTGCGGCAGCCGATGCGGTACATGTTGGCCGTGGGGCCGCCGAGGTCGGAGATCACGCCGGTGAACGCGCCCACCCGGTCGCGGATGTCCTCGATCTCGCGGATCACCGAGTCTTCGCTGCGGCTCTGGATGATGCGGCCCTCGTGCTCGGTGATCGAGCAGAAGGTGCAGCCGCCGAAGCAGCCGCGCATGATGTTGACCGAGAAGCGGATCATCTCCCACGCCGGGATCTTCGTGCGGCCGTCGTGGCTGCCGTTCTCGTCGGCATACGACGGATGCGGGCTGCGCGCATAGGGCAGGTCGAACACGTGATCCATCTCGGCCGTGGTCAGCGGAATCGGCGGTTCGGTCACCCACACGTCGCGGTCGCCATGGGCCTGCACCAGCGCGCGGGCGTTGCCGGGGTTGGTTTCCAGGTGCAGCACGCGGTTGGCGTGGGCGTAGAGCACCGGGTCCGACCTGACCTGTTCATACGAGGGCAGGCGGATCACCGTTCGCTCGCGCGCAGGCAGCTTGCGCCGGGAAGCCAGCGCCGGGTTGGGCACGAAGTTCAAGGGCTTCGCGGCCGCATCGGCCGCAGCGGGCGCAGCCGCGCCATCTTCCTCGCGCGTGCAGGTCGCGCCCTGCGCCTGTGCCTGCTCGGCGGTGGTCATGTAAGGGTTGATGTGGTCTTCCACGCGCCCGGGCTGGTCCACCTGGGTCGAGTCGATCTCGAACCACCCCTGCGGCGCGCTGCGCCGGATGAAGGCCGTGCCGCGCACGTCGGTGATCTGCGCCACCGGCTCTTTCGCAGCCAGCCGGTGCGAGATTTCGATGATCGCGCGCTCGGCGTTGCCGTAGAGCAGCAGGTCGCACCTGGCATCGACCACGATCGAGCGGCGTACCTTGTCCTGCCAGTAATCGTAATGCGCGATGCGACGCAGGCTGCCTTCGATGCCGCCCAGGATGATCGGCACATCCCGGTAGGCCTCGCGGCAACGCTGCGAGTAGACGATGGCCGCGCGGTCCGGGCGCTTGCCGCCGATGTCGCCCGGGGTGTAGGCGTCGTCACTGCGGATCCTGTGATCGGCGGTGTAGCGGTTGATCAGCGAATCCATGTTGCCGGCGGTCACGCCGAAGTACAGGTTCGGCCGTCCCAGGGCCTGGAACGGCTCTGCACTCTGCCAGTCGGGTTGCGCGATGATGCCGACACGAAAGCCCTGGGCCTCCAGCGTGCGGCCGATCACCGCCATGCCGAAGCTGGGGTGGTCGACATAGGCATCGCCGGTGACGATGATGATGTCGCAGCTGTCCCAGCCCAGCTGGTCCATTTCGGACCGGCTCATCGGCAGGAAGGGCGCCGTGCCGAAGCGCGCAGCCCAGTACTTGCGATAGCTGGTGATCGGCTTTGCGGCGCGCGCGAACAGGGAGACGTCGAGGGGGCTGTTCATCGGGCAAGGGTCCTGGGATCGGGCACGCGGGTCTGCACGTGTTCCGGCGGCCCGGAGTGTACCCGCCGACGGGTATCAAGGCTTGTGCGATCGCGCTGGCCGGTCACTCCGGCGTGATGCCTGCGGCCTTGACCACGCGCGCCCATTTGGCAATCTCGGCGGCCAGGAAGGCTGCCAGTTCGGCCGGCGTGCCGGGCACCGGCTCGGCGCCCTGCGCATTGAGCCAGCTGGCCATTGCGGGCGAGCCGATGATGTCGACCATGTCGCGGTTCAGGCGGGTGATGGTCGACGCGGGCGTCCGGGCCGGCGCGAACATCGCGAACCAGGTCGTCGACTCGAACGCTGGCAGGCCAGCCTGGACCGCGGTGGGAATCTCGGGTGCCGAGGCCGATCGCCGCTCGGAGGTGATCGCATACGCGCGCACCTTGCCCGCGCGCACCTGCGGCAGGGCGACGGGCACCGGCAGCATGGCGAGCTGCACCTCGCCGCTGATCACCGCGGTGAGCGCAGCACCGACGCCTCGGAAGGGCACGTGCAGGATGTCGACGCCGGTGGCGCTCTTGAACATCTCGAGCGTCAGGTGACCGGATGTACCCACGCCGCCGGAGGCATAGCTCATGCGGCTCGCCGGGTTCTTCGCATGGCCGATCAGCTCCTTCAGCGTCGTGGCCGGCACCGACGGGTGGGAGATGACCAGTTGCGATACCTGGGCGAAGCGGGTAATCGGCGCGAAGCTCTTGATCGGGTCGTAGGACAGGCTCTTGAGCAGGCTCGGCGCCGCGCCGAACGAGCCCAGCTGCCCGAGGTGCACCGTATAGCCGTCGGGGGAGGCGCGTGCCGCGATCTCCGCCGCCAGCACGCCTGCGCCGCCGGCGCGGTTCTCGACGATGACCGGCTGCCCCCAGCGTTCGGCGAGCTGCTGGGCGAGCTGCCGGGCGAGCAGGTCGCCGGTGGTCGCTGGCGAGGCGGCGATCATGCGCACCGGTTTCACCGGGAAGGATTCAGCCGCATGCACCCCACAGGCGGCCAGGGTA
>JBILGF010000311.1:0-4346 GCA_044351195.1 Burkholderiales bacterium | reverse complement strand
CTGAACTACCGTCGCCTCACCCGGCGCGATGCCCTCCGCGCGGAGCCGTCGCCAGCGCCGATGTGAGCCGCTGCACGGGGCTGGGCATCGGGGCCTGCGGTCAGGGGCGATGAGGGTGCGTGCTACGATCATGGGTTGATTGGAACCCATGCCGCCTTCGCGCGTCTGCACCGGCGAGCCGCAGCCCACAGGATCCCAGTACCCCCATGTCCCTTCCAGAATCCGAGATCTTCGCCACCCTCCGCCAGCAGCTTGCCCGGCGCATCCTGATCCTCGATGGCGCCATGGGCACGATGATCCAGCGCTACAAGCTGGGCGAGGCGGAATACCGCGGATCGCGATTCGCCGACTTCGCGCACGACGTGAAGGGCAACAACGAATTGCTGGTGCTGACCCAGCCGCAGGTCATCCAAGAAATCCATGAACAGTACCTGGCAGCGGGTGCCGACCTGATCGAGACCAACACCTTCGGTGCGACCACCGTCGCCCAGGCCGACTACCACATGGAGCATCTCGTCCACGAGATGAATGTCCAGGCAGCGCGGCTGGCCAAGGCCGCCTGCGCGAAGTATTCGACGCCCGAGCGCCCGCGCTTCGCCGCCGGTGCGTTCGGTCCGACGCCGAAGACCGCGTCTATTTCCCCCGACGTGAACGATCCAGGTGCGCGCAACGTCACCTTCGATGAACTGGTCGCCGCCTACCTGCAGCAGGCACGTGCGCTGGTCGAGGGCGGGGTCGATTTCTTCCTGGTCGAGACCATCTTCGACACGCTGAACGCGAAGGCCGCGCTGTTCGCGATCGACACCTTCTTCGAGGAACACGGCTCGCGCCTGCCGGTGATGATCTCCGGCACGGTGACCGATGCGTCGGGCCGGATCCTGTCCGGGCAGACGGTCGAGGCCTTCTGGAATTCGGTGCGCCATGCCAGCCCGATCACCATCGGCCTGAACTGCGCGCTCGGCGCGACCCTGATGCGCCCGTACGTCGAAGAGCTGTCGAAGATCTGCGACACGAACATCTGCATCTACCCGAACGCGGGCCTGCCCAACCCGATGAGCGACACCGGCTTCGACGAGACGCCTGACATCACCTCGTCGCTGGTGCGCGAGTTCGCCGAGAGCGGCTTCGTGAACATCGCCGGCGGCTGCTGCGGCACCACGCCCGACCATATCCGCGCGATCGCCGCGCAACTCGAGGGCATCCGCCCGCGCACGGTCCCCGAAGCCGACCGCAAGATGCGCCTGTCGGGGCTCGAGGCATTCAACATCGACGGCTCCTCGCTGTTCGTCAATGTCGGCGAGCGCACCAACGTCACCGGCTCGAAGGCCTTCGCGCGCCTGATCCTGAACGAGCAGTACGACGAGGCACTCGCGGTCGCGCGGCAGCAGGTCGAGAACGGCGCGCAGATCATCGACATCAACATGGACGAGGCGATGCTCGATTCGAAGGCGGCCATGGTCCGCTTCCTGAATCTCGTCGCCTCCGAGCCCGACATCTCGCGCGTGCCGCTGATGATCGATTCCTCCAAGTGGGAGGTGATCGAGGCCGGCCTGAAGTGCGTGCAGGGCAAGGCCATCGTCAACTCGATCAGCATGAAGGAGGGCGAGGCCGAGTTCCTGCGCCAGGCGGCGCTGTGCCGCCGCTATGGTGCGGCGGTGATCGTCATGGCCTTCGACGAGCAGGGCCAGGCCGATACCTGCCAGCGCAAGATCGAGATCTGCGAGCGTGCCTACCGGCTGCTGGTCGACCAGGTCGGCTTCCCGCCGGAAGACATCGTGTTCGACCCGAACATCTTCGCGATCGCCACCGGCATCGAAGAACACAGCAACTACGGCGTCGACTTCATCGAGGCGACGAAGTGGATCCGCGACAACCTGCCCTACGCGAAGGTGAGCGGTGGCGTGTCGAACGTGAGCTTCAGCTTCCGCGGCAACGACCCGGCGCGCGAGGCGATCCACACCGTCTTCCTGTACCACGCGATCCGCAACGGCATGACGATGGGCATCGTCAACGCCGGCATGGTCGGCGTGTACGACGACCTCGCCCCCGAGCTGCGCGAGCGGGTGGAAGATGTCGTGCTCAACCGCCGGCCCGACTCCACCGAGCGGATGATCGAGGTCGCCGGCACGCTCAAGGCCGGTGGCGCCAGGCAGGAGCAGAACCTCGAGTGGCGCGCGCAGGACGTCGATGCGCGCCTCGCGCATGCGATGGTGCACGGCATCACCCAGTGGATCGTCGAGGACACCGAAGAGGCACGGGCGCGCCTCGCCGAGCATGGCGGCCGCCCGATCGAGGTGATCGAGGGCCCGCTGATGAACGGCATGAACATCGTCGGCGACCTGTTCGGCGCGGGCAAGATGTTCCTGCCCCAGGTGGTCAAGTCGGCGCGCGTGATGAAGCAGGCGGTCGCCCACCTGGTGCCCTACATCGAGGCCGAGAAGGCCCTGTCCGGCGACACCAAGGCCAAGGGCAAGATCCTGATCGCCACCGTGAAGGGCGACGTGCACGACATCGGCAAGAACATCGTGTCGGTAGTGCTCCAGTGCAACAACTACGAAGTGGTGAACATGGGCGTGATGGTCCCCGCCCAGCAGATCCTCGACAAGGCCCGTGAAGAGAAGGTCGACATCATCGGCCTGTCCGGCCTGATCACCCCTTCGCTGGAAGAAATGAGCCATGTCGCACGCGAGATGGAACGGCAGGGCTTCACGCAGCCGCTGCTGATCGGCGGTGCGACCACGTCGCGCACGCACACGGCGGTAAAGATCGCCCCGGGCTACACGCGCGGACCGACCGTCTGGGTGCCGGATGCATCGCGCAGCGTGGCAGTCTGCACCAGCCTGCTCGCCGAGGACGAGGCCGTGCGCCGCAGCTACCTCGACGAGCTGCGGCACGACCAGCAGAAGGTGCGCGAGCAGCATGCGAACAAGCGCGGACCCGAACTGATTCCGCTGGTGCGTGCCCGCGCCAACCTGCAGCCGTTCGACTGGCCGGCCTACGTGCCGCCCAAGCCCGCCTTCATCGGTACCCGCCATCTGAAGAACGCCGACCTGGCCGAGATCGGCCAGTACATCGACTGGGGTCCGTTCTTCCAGACCTGGGACCTCGCCGGCCCGTATCCGAAGATCCTCGACGACGAGGTCGTGGGCGAGGCCGCACGCAACGTCTTCCGCGATGGCCAGGCGATGCTGAAGAAGGTGGTCGAGGGGCGCTGGCTCACCGCCAACGCGGTGTTCTCGCTCTACCCGGCGAACGCCGTCGGCGACGACATCGAGATCTACGCCGACGAGCAGCGCGACCGCGTGCTGATGACCTGGCACAACCTGCGCCAGCAGAACCAGAAGCCCGATGGCCGGCCGAACCAGTGCCTTTCCGATTTCGTCGCGCCGAAGGCCAGCGGCATCGCCGACTACATCGGCGCGTTCGCGTGTACCTCAGGCATCGGCATCGAGAAGCACCTCGAAGCGTTCGAGCGGCGCAACGACGACTACGGCTCGATCATGCTCAAGGCGATCGCCGACCGCCTCGCCGAGGCGTTCACCGAGATGCTGCACAAGCGGGTACGCAAGGATTTCTGGGGCTATGCGAAGGACGAGTCACTCGATGCCGAGCAGCTGATTGCCGAGCAGTACCGTGGCATCCGGCCCGCGCCCGGGTATCCGGCCTGCCCTGACCACACCGAGAAGCCGGCGCTGTTCGAACTCCTCGGTGCACCCGATGTCGGCATTACGTTGACCGAGAGCCACGCGATGATGCCGGCCTCGTCGGTGTGCGGCCTCTACCTGTCGCATCCTGGCGCGCAGTACTTCGCGGTCGGCAAGATCAATCGCGACCAGGTCGAAGACTATGCGAAGCGCAAGGGACTGGCGCTGGAGGAGGCGGAGCGCTGGCTGGCGCCGAACCTCGGCTACGAGCCGAACCTGGTGCGGGCTGCCTGAGCGACCGTCCGGCCCGGGGCGCTGCGTGCCGCTGCCGCGTGCGGCGGACCGGCAGCCTGCCCCCGGATCGAAGGCAGGCTACCGAAGGCTCACATCGATTCGAGCGCGGGCGCCGGCGTGCTGGCCGCACCGCCGCTTTGCCCGCGCCGCGTCTGCCCGGCGTGGGACCCGTGATGGTCACCCCGCTGGCCGTGACGCGCACCGTCGCGATCCCCGCTGCGTTCGCCGCGCGGCTGCGCCACCGGCAGCACGACGCCGCGTTCCGTCGCGCGCTGCTGCAGGTCCGCGCGGCGTGCCTCTCTCAGTTGCCTGCGGCTTTCCGGGGCGGCACTGCGCATCGTCTCGCGGAACGCGGCGCGCTCTTCCGCCGTGGTCAGCTTGTCCATCGCCTCGCGCCGCGCCGTACGG
>JBILGF010000310.1:0-4368 GCA_044351195.1 Burkholderiales bacterium | reverse complement strand
GCAGGAGGTCGTGGTGGCCATGCAGAAGGCGAGCCTGTCGTTCCAGACGATGGTGCAGGTCAGGAACCGGCTGGTGACCGCCTACCAGGACATCATGAGCACGCAGGTATAGTGGTTTCCGACCGAAGCTAGGCGATGGCGCAGGCTCCCACCTCCCCGCAAGTTCCTCCGCCCGCCTCGACCCCTCTGCTGCAGGGGTTCTTCCGTCTCTCCAACGTACAGAAGATCGTGCTGCTGGTCGGTGTCGCGGCGGCGGTCGCCGTGGCGGTCGCGTTCGTGTCTTGGGCGCGTGCCCCCGACTATCGGGTGCTGTTCAGCAACGTCGCCGACCGCGATGGTGGCGCGATCATCTCGGCGCTGCAGCAGATCAACGTGCCCTACCGCATGTCCGAAGGCGGAGGCGCCATTCTCGTGCCCTCGGATCGCGTCTACGAATCCCGGCTGAGGCTGGCTCAGCAGGGGTTGCCCAGGGGCGGGTCGATCGGCTTCGAACTGCTCGAGAACCAGCGCATCGGAACCAGCCAGTTCGTCGAACAGATCAACTTCCAGCGTGCGCTCGAGGGCGAGCTGGCGCGCACGGTGCAGGCGCTGGGGTCGGTGCAGGGCGCGCGGGTCCACCTCGCCATACCGCGGCCGAGCGTGTTCGTGCGCGATCAGCAGAAGCCCAGCGCGTCCGTGATGGTCAGCCTGTTCCCGGGGCGCACCCTCGATCCGGCACAACTCGCCGGCATCTCGCATCTGGTGGCCAGCAGCGTGCCCCAGCTGGCGGCCTCCGCGGTGACCATCGTCGATCAGTCGGGCAACCTGCTGACGGCCAGTGCGGGCGCGCGCGACGGCAATGCCGGGCTCGATGCCGGGCAACTCAAGCATGTGCAGGCTGTCGAGCAGAACTTCGCGCGCCGCATCGAGTCCATCCTGACGCCCATTGTCGGCCTGGGCAACGTGCGCGCCCAGGTGACTGCCGAACTCGACTTCACGAGCGTCGAGCAGACGGCCGAGTCCTACAAGCCCAACCCGGCCCCCGACCAGGCCATCCGCAGCCAGCAGACGGTCGAGACGCTCGGTGACAATCCGCGCGATGCGGCCGGTGTTCCCGGTGCGTTGTCCAACCAGCCGCCCGGCGCTGCAACCGCGCCGCTGAACGCGGCAGCGAAGGGGGCAGACAAGGGCGCACCGAAAGACGCACCGGCCGGTACGTCACATCGCGAGGCGACGACCAATTACGAGCTCGACAAGACCATCACCCACACCCGGTCGGAAATCGGCGCGGTGCGCCGGCTGTCCGCGGCGGTGGTGGTGAATCACCGGCGCGAGGTCAGGGAAGGCAAGTCGGAGGTCGTGCCGCTGCCGGAGGCCGAGATCGCCCAGCTGACCGAACTGGTGCGCCAGGCCATGGGCTTCAACGAGAAGCGCGGAGACAGCGTGAACCTGGTGAACGCGGCGTTCAACGAGACCGAACGCGTTGAGATCGAGGCGCCGACGCTGGCGGCGGAAGTCACCCAGCGCCTGCTGGGCAACATCAACACCGTGTTGTGGACGCTGGCAGCGATCGTTGCGGCCCTGTTCGTCTACCTGATGGTCCTGCGGCCGGTGCTGCGCGACCTGGCACGGGCGGGCGAACGTGACCTGGCGGCACAGGAGGCCTATGCGCAAGCCATGGCCGCCGCCAGTGCCAGCGAGGCCGCGGGCCAGCCCGGGGCGCGCCCGGGCGGCGCGAGCCAGCCGATCATGACCGGCGGACGCGGGTTCGATGCCGACCTGCAGGCGGTCAAGGATCTCGCCAGGCAAGAGCCGCAGATCGTAGCCAACGTGGTCAAGGGCTGGGTCGGCGGGGAGTGACCGATGCCAGAAGCCCTGTCCGTGCGTCGTGGCGCAGCGGTGAACCCGCCGGGACAAGTATCATCGCATGATGAGTGACGACGGCATCCGGAAAAGCGCCATCCTGCTGATGTCCATCGGCGAGGACGAGGCAGTCGAGGTCTTCAAGTACCTGTCCCCGCGCGAGGTGCAGAAGCTGGGCGCGGCCATGGCCGAACTGCAGAACGTGGAACGCGAGCAGGTCGAGGAAGTGCTGCGCGATTTCCGCGAGCAGGCGGGCGTGAAGACCACCATCGGCATGAACTCCGACAACTACATCCGGTCGGTGCTGACCAAGGCGCTGGGTACCGACCGCGCGACCGGCGTGATCGACCGCATCCTGCGCGGCAACGACACCGGCGGCATCGAGGCGCTCAAGTGGATGGATGCCGCGTCGATCGCCGAGATGATCCGGAACGAGCACCCGCAGATCATCGCGACCATCCTGGTCCACCTCGAGCGCGACCAGGCGGCCGACGTGCTCACCCGGTTCGTGGAGCGTATGCGCAATGACGTCATGCTGCGTATCGCTGCCCTGGAGGGCGTGCAGCCGTCCGCGCTGAGCGAGCTCAACGACGTGCTGACCCAGCTCATGCAGGGCGCGAACAAGGTGTCGAAGAGCGCGCTGGGCGGCACTACCGTCGCCGCCGAGATCCTGAACAACCTGGGTACTTCGATCGAGGCTTCGGTGATGGCCTCGCTGCGTGAACACGATGCCGAGCTGGCGCAGCAGATCGAAGACCAGATGTTCGTGTTTGAGAACCTGAACGACCTGGACGATCGTGGCATCCAGCTGTTGTTGCGCGAGGTGCAGTCCGAGTCGCTGATCATCGCGCTCAAGGGCACCTCGAACGATCTGCGCGAGAAGATCTTCAAGAACATGTCCTCGCGCGCGGCCGAGATGCTGCGCGACGACTTCGAGTCGAAGGGGCCGGTCAAGCTGTCCGAGGTCGAGGCCGAGCAGCGCGAAATCCTGAAGATCGTGCGCCGGCTTGCCGACGAGGGGCAGATCGCCCTCGGCGGCAAGGGCGAAGAGGGACTGGTCGGCTGACGCCGGCCCTGGGCCATGGCGCGCGCAACCATCCGCAAGTCCGGTGGCTCCAGCGCTGGCGGCGCCTCTGCCGAAGCGGCGTCAACGGTCAAGCCCTGGCACATGGATGCACTCGCCAGCGAAGGCGATGACCCGCGCGGCGAGCCGCCGCCGGTGCGCCCGCCCGAAGAGGAGCTGGCACGCATCCGGGCGCAGGCGCATGCGGAAGGCCATGCGGCGGGACGGGCCAGCGGACTGGCTGCCGGCGCACAGGAGATCGCCGAGCTGTCCCGGCTGCTGGGGCGGCTGCGCGAAGTGATGGAGGACCATGAACAGGCGCTGGCCGGCGACGTGGTGAGCCTGGCGGTCGAGTTGTCTCGGCAGGTCCTGCGCCAGACGGTGCATGTGCATCCCGAAGTGGTGCTGCCGGTGATCCGCGAGGCCATCGCGAGCCTGCCCCAGGGCAGCCAGCACCCGCGCCTGCTGCTGCATCCGGATGACGCGGCCCTGGTGCGCTCGGTACTCGATGCCAGTCAGCTCACCCCGTCGCCCTGGCTCATCGTCGAGGACGCGCGGCTCGAACGCGGCGGCTGCCGCATCGAGACGGCCACCAGCGAACTGGACGCCAGCCTGGGGTCGCGCTGGAAGGCCGTCGTTGCCGCGCTCGGTCGCACAGCGCGCTGGGTCGACCTCGAAGCGCCTCCGCGCGCCGGCACCACCCTGCCGCGCGAACCGCAATGACTGGCGAAGGCGGGCCGTCAGGCAGGGACTGGCCTGCAGGCCACGCATCCGAGCGCTGGACCCTGCTGTTCGAGCATTGCCGGCAGGCGGTACGACAGGCCCAGCCGTGGGTGCTGTCCGGACGGCTCACCCGCGTCGCGGGGCTGGTGATGGAGACGGTCGGCCTGAAGGTTCCGGTGGGTAGCAGTTGCTACATCTACTCCCAGGCTGGCATGCGGGTCGAGGCCGAGGTGGTCGGCTTCTCGGGCGATCGTCTGTACCTGATGCCCTCGACCGACGTGTTCGGCCTCGAGCCCGGTGCGATCGTGATGCCGATCGACGGCTCCACGCTCAGGGTGCCCAGGCTCGGTGCCGATTTCTATCCCCGCCGGCGGGCGGCCGACCGTACGCGCCAGGTGGCGGTCGGCGAGAAGCTGCTGGGCCGCGTGGTCGACGGCAGCGGCCGTCCGCTGGACGATCTCGGGCCAGTGCCGCAGGACCGGCAGGCACCGCTGTACAGCCGTCCGGTGAATCCGCTGGACCGTGCGCCGATCACGACCGTACTCGATACCGGCGTGCGCGCGATCAACGCGCTGCTTACGGTCGGACGCGGCCAGCGGCTGGGTCTGTTTGCCGGCAGTGGCGTGGGCAAGAGCGTGCTGCTGGGGATGATGGCCCGCTACACCGAGGCCGACGTGACCGTCGTCGGGCTGATCGGCGAGCGCGGCCGCGAGGTCAAGGAGTTCATCGAGGACATCCTC
>JBILGF010000309.1:0-4385 GCA_044351195.1 Burkholderiales bacterium | reverse complement strand
TTCGTACTCCTCGTTGTTGAAGTACTTGACCGTTTCGTAGTTGAGCAGGCTGTCCACCGCGCGCGTATTCTCCTTCGAATCCAGCGCGTTGGCCTCGCGGCGGATCGCGGTACGCCACTCGGTCACCGCAATCGTGAAATACACGTAGAGCCCGACTGCAAGGAAGGTGACCGCGGGGAAGCGCCAGTCGAACTTGGTCAGCAGCACCGCGGCCACCAGCATGAACTCGAGGATCACCGGGATGATCGAGAACAGCATGTAGTTGAGCAGCGTGCTGATGCCGCGGGTACCGCGCTCGATGTCGCGCGACATGCCACCGGTCTGGCGATCGAGGTGGAAACGCAGGCTCAGGCTGTGCAGGTGCCGGAACACCGAGAGTGCGACCTTGCGCACCGCGCGCTGCGCCACCCGGACGAACACCACGTCGCGCAACTCGGCGAACAGCGTGGTCGACATGCGCAGCAGGCCGTAGGCGAGCAGCAGCATGAACGGCACGGCCAGCACCGCGCGCTCGGGAGACAGGGCGTCGACGATCTCCTTGAGCACCAGCGGCACGCCCAGGTTGGCCACTTTCGCGCACACCAGCAGCGCCAGCGCGGCGATCACCCGCCCTCGATACTCGTGCAGGAACGGCAGGAGGATGCGCACGCGAGAAAGGTCGAAGAACGTTGCGCGGGCCTGACCGCCGGGGCCGGCCGTTGCAGGCGACGGCACGGCCGAACCTGAAGATCCGTGGGGACTCATGCTGCACCTGCGCTCATTGTTCCTGTGTCCTCGATCCGCTCTGGAATTGTCCCTGAGCTTGCTGCACCGAATGCAGGGCGAAAAAAACGGGCACCGACAAGGGTGCCCGAAATCCAAAGGAGGAGGATGAAAACAATGAGTGCTTCAGCGCCCACTGCTTTCGACCCTGTTAAAAGCGAATTGCGTGCCACCCATTCACGCCTTCTAAATCAATGACTTGTCCGAGGGCCGTGGCTCCGCGCAGGATTCGCGTGCACCGGATCGGAGTCATGCCCCATGGACGCACACCATCGGTGCGCGAGCGTGGTCCGACCCCGACGCCGGTTCAGACTGTACCGGCCGCCTGTGCCGCGCCTGCTGCGCGCCGTGTCCGCGCGTCGAACAGGGCAGCAACCGGCGACCAGTAGGCCGCGGCAAGCAGGACGCCCCAGAGGATCGCCGCGACGCTGTCCATGGTGTAGGCGAAACCCGAAAGGACGAGGGTCCCGGCCAGGGGCAGCGGCAGGTAGATCGCGATGGTGGCCGCCAGCACGAGACTGCGTGCCCACCGCTGGAAGGCGAGCAGGCCTGCCAGCCCGATGCACATTGCGATGAAGGCACCGAAGGACAGCATGCCGGCGAGCCAGTGCAGTGCCGACGACGGCGCGGCACGACCGGCCAGCCATGCCTGCTGCTCCGGGGGAAGCAGCCGAACATCCAGTCCGGACACGAACATCGCAGCTGGAATCAGCAGGGCATTGAACAGTACCAGCAGGCGGAACTCGGCGCGGGTGGTCACGGGTCCTCGGGACGGATGGGAAAGCGACGCTGAAGGATGCCATGCGCGCGCGCGTGAACGCGAGCGGGGCTGGCTGTTCGCGGCTGTTCGCCGCGCCGCAGCCTGCGGTACGGGCATGACCGCGCTGAACGGCCGATCGGAAAGGCGTCGTCCGCGGGCGGGCGGGCTGACTGGCTGACTACAGGTAGTCCTTGCGCGCGCCGTAGCCCGCCCAGCCGAGCAGCAGGCGCACGATGCCGTAGCTGATCCAGCTCGCAATGCGCTCGACCAGGCCACGCCGGAAGCCAGAGGCGGCCACCGGACGCGCGCCCGCAGCCATCGCACGCTCCAGGCTGGCCCGCAGCTCGCCGGCGAAGCCGGCATCGTGCACGATCACGTTGGCCTCGCGCGCGAGCAGCAGCGACAGGGGGTCGATGTTCGAGGAGCCGACGGTCGCCCATTCGCCGTCGATCACCGCGACCTTGGCATGCATGAAGCTCTGGTGATACTCGAAGATGCGTACACCAGCATCGAGCAGCTGCTGGTAGAACACCCGCGATGCATGGCGCATCAGCACGTATTCGACACGCGCCTGCAGCAGCAGCGTGACCTGCACCCCGCGCCGGGCAGCCTCGATCAGTGCCCGGCGAAACGCCACGCCCGGCAGGAAATACGCATTGGCGATCAGCACGTCGCGCTCGGCAGCGGCGATCGCGTCGAGATAGGCGTCTTCGATATCGCACCGGTGGCGCAGGGTGTCGCGGATCACGAAGGCCGCCCGGATCGGACCGGCCGGTCCGACCGCGCACGCCGCTGCAGGCCTGACCGGCACCATCGGCGACGGCCACGGCGGCCAGCGGCGATGCCGGTAGGTGCGCGCAACCGTGTCCCAGGTCTGTCGAGCCACGCGCAGGATTTCCATGGTCAGCGGCCCGCGCACCTTGACCGCATAGTCCCAGCGTGGCGGCGTGTGGCCCGGGGTATGCATGTCGTCGATCAGGTTGATGCCGCCGACGAAGCCGACGCTGCCGTCGATGACGGCGATCTTGTGGTGCAGGCGGCGCAGGCGGCTGCGCTGGAACCCGAACACCGATACCTCGGGCCGGAAGAACAGCAGGTCGACACCGGCCGCCTGCAGCCGCTGGCGCAGCGCGGGCGGCATCTTGCGCCCCCCGAAGCCGTCGATCAGCACATGGACCCGCGCCGCGCGCGCCGCCGCCCGGACCAGCGCATCGGCGACCATCCGTCCGGCCGGATCGTGTTCGAAGATGTAGGCCTGCAGGTGTATCTCGTGGCGTGCATGGTCGATGGCCGCCACCAGCGCCGGGAAGTAAGCGCCGCCGCCTTCCAGAAGTTCCACTGCATGGCCGTCGAGGAAACGGGTCACGGGGGTTGTCCTGCCGCGGTGGCGCGGGTCGCAGATCAGCCGAGGGAGAGCGTGGCCGACAGGGGGGCGTGGTCGGACAGGCGTGCCCAGGCCTGTCCGTGGTGCACATGTGCATGGCGCACCTCGAACCCGCGGACATAGATGCGATCGAGCCTGAACATCGGCATCCGCGTCGGGAAACTGCGCGCCGGATACCCGCGCGTGGCCTCGAACACCTCGACCATGCCCAGGTCCGCAATCATCCCGTCGCTCGCCTCCTTGCGCCAGTCGTTGAAGTCTCCGGCGATCACCAGCGGTGCCGCGGCAGGCACCAGCGAGCGGATGTGCGCGGTCAGCTCGCGCAACTGCCGGCGCCGCCCGCGGGCGAGCAGTCCGAGGTGCACGTTCACGCAGTGCAGCGGGTGGGTCCAGCCCGGCACTGCCATCTCGCAATGGAGCAGCCCGCGCTGCTCGAAGAAGTAGGCCGAGACGTCGATGTTGTCCCACTTCGAGATCGGGTAGCGGGACAGGATCGCGTTGCCATGGTCGCCATGGTCATAGACGGCATTGCGTCCGTAGGCGAAATCGCTCCAGACCGAATCGGCCAGGAACTCGTATTGCGGTGCGGCCGGCCAGTGCTCGAAGCGCTCGGCATGCCGGTCGTGGCGACCATGCACTTCCTGCAGGAACACCACGTCGGCGGCCAGCGTGTGCAACTGCTCGCGCAGGTCACGCACCATCATCCGCCGGTTGAGCGGCGTGAAACCCTTGTGGATGTTGTAGGTGGCCACCCTCAGCACGTTCGGATGGCGCGCCACGGCCGCCACGGCACCGTCAGGCGCCGGAGGTACCAGCGGCGTCACCACGAACCTGCGCATGCCGGCCGGTCGCGCACCCATCCGGCGCGACGACGGGTTACGAAACCTCCAGCATGCGCGTCAGCGCGAGTTTCGCGAGCTCGGCCTCGCGCGGTGGCACGCTGATCCGGTTCACCACCCGGCCTTCGACCAGGTTCTCGAGACACCAGGCCAGGTGCTGCGGGTCGATGCGGGCCATGGTCGAGCACATGCAGACGGTCGGCGCCATGAACTGGACGACCTTGCCCTGGCCCTTGAACTGGTCGGCCAGGCGATTGACGAGGTTGAGCTCGGTACCGACCAGCCAGCGCGTGCCGGGCGCGCTGTGCGCGATGGTGCGGATGATGAAATCCGTCGAGCCGACGTAGTCGGACAGCTTGCACACGTCGAACCTGCATTCGGGGTGGCTGATCACCATCCCGGTCGGGTTCTGCTCGCGCCAGCGCAGGATGTGCTGCGGCTGGAACATCTGGTGCACCGAACAGTGACCCTTCCACAGCAGCACCTTGGCCATCTTGATCTGCTGTGCAGTAAGGCCGCCCATCGGCTCGTCGGGATCCCAGACGAGCATCTCGGACACCGGGATGTCCATCAGGTAGCCGGTCCAGCGGCCCAGGTGCTGGTCGGGGAAGAACAGCACCTTCTCGCGCCGCGCAAAAGC
>JBILGF010000308.1:0-4399 GCA_044351195.1 Burkholderiales bacterium | reverse complement strand
CCGGAAGCCGTGCGGCCCGACTGCGTGGGCGATGCGTGCAGCCAGCCGCGCCAGCCGCCCGCGCAGCACCTTGTGGTAGTCGCGGCCCAGTGCATAGCGCGACACGTAGGCACGCGACCGATCGTCGAGCACCGCCTGTGCGTCCATGGCTGCCGCAGGCCAGTAATCCATGCGCACGCTGATCGCACGCAGGGCGCCGGGCACCAGTTGCTGCGGATCGAGGCGAAGGGGTGCGTGGCGTGCCATATAATCCATCTCGCCATGGAAGCCCTGCTCGAGCCATTCGAGCAGGCGCGGTCGCGCCGCGCTCAGGTCCAGGGCCGCGATCGCGGTATGCTGGAAGCCGAGTTCGGCCGCCCAGGCGCGAATCGAGCGCACCTGCGCAGCGGGGTCTGCAGCAACGACGTCGGCATCCGTGCTGTCGGCACGAATGACCTCCGGGTCCACGGGAACTGCTCCTGCCATCGAATGACACCTCGGCGACACCACTTTCCAGGACGCCCAGCGCGCCCGTCGCGATGCCGAAGACGTTAACACGCAGGCTGGACGACGATGACGCCACGTGCGCGCTCGGCACGGCGATCGCGCCGCTGTTGCGCCCGGGGCTGTCGATCCACCTCTGTGGCCCGCTCGGTGCCGGCAAGACGGCGCTGGTGCGGGCCGTACTGCGTGCCCTCGGCGAGCGCGGGCGCGTGCGCAGCCCGACCTTCACGCTGGTCGAACCGTATCGCGTCGGCGGGCTGGACCTGCTCCACCTCGATCTCTACCGGTTCGAGCAGGCGTCCGAGTGGGGTGAATCCGGCTTCGACGAGTACCTGGGGGGCGATGCGGTCACGCTGATCGAGTGGCCGGAGCGCGCGGCAGCGCTGCTGCCGGCGCCCGACCTGAAGATCGAACTGGCGATCGACGGCCCGGGCCGCCTGGCCACCCTCACCGCGCATCGCGCGCGCGGCCGTGCCCTGCTCGAAGCACTGTCGGCACCGCCGAACGACCCGCCGTCCGACCCGCCGTCCGATCCGCGGCAGGCGGCAGCCGCGGCAACGGGGCCGCGCACGGCGGCGGGCGGCCGCCCCGGATGAAGGCCCTGCTGGGGTTGCTGCTGCTGCTTGCGACGGTGATGTCGCTCGCACCGGCCCCGGCCGCCGCGCCCGCGCCCGCCGCACAGGTGACCGCCGTGCGCATCTGGCCGGCACCGGACACCACCCGGGTGACCTTCGAATCACCGCGCCCGGTGACCTGGCGCCTGTTCCTGGTACGCGATCCCGATCGCGTGGTACTCGAACTCGACGGCATCGACATCAGTCCCGCCCTCTCCAGGATCGCGGCGGCGGTATCGCCCCACGATCCGCTGATCCGCCAGGCACGGGTCGGACGCTTCAAGCCCGGGGTGATCCGTGTCGTGTTCGACCTGAAGGCCGATGTCGCGCCACAGGCCTTCGCGCTGAAACCGATCGGCGAATTCGGCCATCGCATCGTGCTCGACCTGTTCCCGGTCGATGCCCGCGATCCGGTCGCCGCTTTCCTCGAACGCCAGCGCATCGGCGGCGCGCCGGATCTCACCGCCGGGCCGGCAGGCGCAGCCGCAGGCCCGACGGCTGCGCCGCCACCCGCCACGCCCGAGGCCGGCCCGGCGGCAGCGGCCCCGACGGCAGCGGCCCCGACGGCATCGCCCCCGACGGCATCGGCCATCGGCACCTCTGCCGCAGCCGGGGCCCCGGGCGCCTTCGCATCGCAGGGCCCCGACCCGTCGGCCCGCGAGACGCGCCTGCCGCCAGGGCAGCGCCCCGTGGTGATCGCGATCGATCCCGGCCATGGCGGCGAGGATCCCGGCGCCATCGGCCCGACCGGGCTGCGCGAAAAGGATGTCGTGCTGTCGATCGGGCGCCGTCTCGCGCGCCTGATCGATGCGCAGCCTGGCATGCGCTCACACCTGGTGCGTACCGGCGACTATTTCGTGCCGCTGCAGATGCGCGTGGTGAAGGCGCGTGCGCTCAAGGCAGACCTGTTCGTGTCGATCCATGCCGATGCGTGGCTGCAGCCCACCGCGCGCGGCGCCTCGGTGTATGCACTGTCGCTGTCGGGCGCAACCTCGGCCGCGGCGCGCTGGCTGGCAGCCCGCGAGAACGAGGCCGACCTCATCGGCGGGGTGAACCTGAACGTGTCCGATCCGATCCTGAAACAGACGCTGCTCGACCTGTCGCAGACAGCCACCATCAATGACAGCCTCCGGCTCGGTCGCACGGTGCTGGCCGAACTCGGCCGCGTCAACCGCCTGCACAAGAAGCAGGTCGAACAGGCAGGCTTCGCGGTGCTCAAGGCGCCCGACATCCCGTCGATCCTGGTCGAGACGGCGTTCATCTCGAATCCGGAAGACGAACAGCGGCTGGCAGACCAGAGCCAGCAGGAGCGCATCGCGCAGTCGATCCTCGATGGCATCCGGCGCTATGTTGCCCAGACCCCCGGCATGGCCCGGCCGCGTTGATCAGGCGCCCAGCAAGCGGCGTGTGAGCAGCGACTGCATGTCTCGGCGGCCGTCGGCAATCACAAACACCACGACGTCGCGCCCCATCACCCGATAGATGAGGCGGTACGGCTTGAAGAACACCTGGCGGTAGTCCTTGATCCCGAGATCGAGCAACTCTCTCGGGTAGCTTCCGCGCTCCGGCATCGTGGCCAGTGGCTCGGCCGTGGCCATCAACCGATCCAGAACATGATCGGCATTGGCGGGTTCGTCGAACTCGGCGATGTAATCGTAGATCGCCTCCAGATCCTGCTCAGCCCCTTCTGTGAGCAGGACGCTGTACCTGGATGCCATCAGGCCAAGACTTTCCTGGCCTTGAGACGGGCCACCACATCAGACAGCGGCTTGACCTTGCCAGCAGCCACTTCCTGCTGGCCCAAGGCCAGCACCTTCAGCAAAGCCAGGGTTTCCTGCGTGGCCTCGTAGCTGGCTACATCCTGCAAAACCGCCTTGGCCTCACCGTTCTGCGTGATCACCAGGGGCTCGCGTTGCTCGCCGAGCGTGGCAAAAATCTCCGCCGCATTGGCCTTGAGATAGCTGATGGGTTTGACTTGTGATGAGTAGCGCATGGGGCCTCCTTCTGGACTGAATATAGTCTTCAAAAGGTCCGATGGCAAGAAGCTCCCGCAGGCTGTGGCTGAGTTGGCAACGGTCCCGCAGTGAACGGATCTGTTCGCTGTCGTATGCCGGAATGGGATCCAGGCACAGGGCGTCGTACCTGCGCATCTTGCGTTGGTCAATGAAGCCCGGGCGATGCAAATCCACAGCCGTTTCGCGCACGGCTTCCAACCACAACCCAGCGTCGCGCAAACCCTTGGTTTTATTGGGGAAAAAACAGGCGAAAAAATGGCCTGAGAGGTTCAGGCCATTGAGGATGGTGCTGATGAGAGGAATCGAACCTCCGACCTACTGATTACGAATCAGTTGCTCTACCAACTGAGCTACATCAGCACTGCTGCCGGTTTCGGCCGCCCTGGCTGCAGACGATCCGCCGGGCCGGATGATAGCAATGCGGCACGCGGATGTCCCGTCCCGCTGTTGCGCGCGCCCGGAAACGGCCTGCCGGCGGCCACCAGCCGGTCACCCCGCATGGACACGACCCGGCGAAACCGCACACTGACAACCACTCAGGTGCCGGACGGCGCCGCTCGTCTGCCGCCGTTGGATGCGCGCATGCCGTGATCGTTACCATTGTGTACTGAGGGAGACTGCAATGATCCGACGACCCATGTTCCGCCTGCCGTACCGCGGCCCCGCCCGAACGCACCCGGCCGCAGGCCCTTGCACCCCGCATGCGCGCGCCGCAGCCGTGCGCGGGTTCACGCTGATCGAACTGATGATCGTCATCGCCATCGTCGCGATCCTCGCTGCCGTGGCCTATCCCTCCTATGTCGCCTTCGTGGTGCGCGGTTTCCGGTCCGAGGGCCAGCAGTGGCTGCAGGATTTCGCGCAGCGCCAGGAGCAGTTCTTCAACGACCGACGCGTGTTTGCCGCAGCCCTGGGCAACAATGCCGACGAGTTGCCCATGGCCTTCCCTGAGCCCGGCACCGCGACCGACGAGCGCTACAACCCGCCGGTGATCACACTGCTGCCGGGTCCACCGCCTGGCTACACCGCGTGCCTGCAGCCGCTGGCCGGCGGCCCGATCGCCAACAGTGGCGACGGGGGCCTGTGCATCGATTCCACCGGGTTGAGATGGCGCGATGTCGATACCAACGGGGCGTTCAACGCCGGAACCGACCGCCTGTGGACCGACTGATGACCCTGCAGCCGCAGCCCGCCAGCCGTTCGAACGCCGCCACGCGTGCATGCCGCGGCTTCACGCTGATCGAACTGCTGGTCGTGCTGGCCATCGTCGCCATCGTGGTCACGGCGGGC
>JBILGF010000307.1:0-4411 GCA_044351195.1 Burkholderiales bacterium | reverse complement strand
AACCTAAGCGCCGGCGCAGCCGCAGCGGGCGTGCGCGTGCCAGTGCCGACGGAACCGAAGAGGCCGGCATGGTCGTGCAGGGCGCCGGGGTCGCCGGTGATTGACAACGCAGGCAGCGTGCCGCCGGCACGTGCCGCCGCAGGCAGGCCGCCTTGCGCACCGATCGCGCTCGAGATGGAACCTGCGCCAGTACGCGCCTACGTAGGTTTGGGTGCCAACCTGGGCGATCCGCTCGTGCAGCTGCGCATGGCGGTGGCGGCGATTTCGCGCCTGCCCTCGACCGCCGTGGCCGGCACCAGTTCGGTCTATCGCAGTGCGCCGGTTGGCTACCTCGACCAGCCCGACTTCTACAATGCGGTGGTCGGTGTGGACACGCGGTTGTCGCCGCAGGCCCTGCTCGATGCCCTGCTCGCGATCGAGCACGAGGGCGGGCGCACCCGCGAATTCCGCAATGCGCCGCGCCTGATCGACCTCGACCTGCTGCTGTACGGCGACCGGGTGGTCGATCAGCCCCGGCTCACCGTTCCCCACCCGCGCCTGGCCGGGCGCGCATTCGTGCTGCTTCCGCTGGTGGAGCTGGCGCCTTCGGGCGCAGTTCCCGGCCTGGGGCCGCTCGCGATGCTGGCACGTGCGCCAGCGGTCGGCGCGCAGTCGATCGAGCGCCTCGGCGCGCTCGTCGCGGCCTGACCCGGCGTCGCACCGATCGACGATGCTGCCCGAGCGCTTCCGCCATGTCGTCGTGGAAGGACCGATCGGCGCGGGCAAGACGACGCTGGCCCGGCGGCTCGCCGCGCATGTCGGCGGCGTCGAGCTTTTCGAGAAGCCGGATGAAAATCCGTTCCTCGCCGGCTTCTATGAAGACCCGCGGCGGCATGCACTGCCCGCCCAGCTGTTCTTCCTGTTCCAGCGCATCAGCCAGCTGCGCGCGGTCGCGCAGCGCGATCTGTTCGGCGCGGTGACCGTCGCCGATTTCATGCTCGAGAAAGATCCGCTGTTTGCGCGGCTCACCCTCGACGATGACGAGTTTCGCCTCTACCAGCAGGTCTACAGCCAGATCAAACCCGACACGGTGGCACCCGACCTGGTCATCTACCTGCAGGCATCGACCGAGCGGCTGGTCGAACGGGTACGCCGGCGCGGTATCGGGCATGAGCGCAGGATCGGCGAGGACTACCTCGAGCGCCTGGCCGCCAGCTACAGCCAGTTCTTCTACCGGTACGAGGCTGCACCCGTTCTGATCGTCAACAGTGACAACCTGAACTTCGCCGACGAACCGGCCGATTTCGAACTGTTGTTGCGTTGTATCAGGGAGATGCGCGGTCCGCGCGAGTTCATCAGCCGGGGCGTTGCATGACCGCCGGGCGCGGCAGTGCAGATGTCGCAGGCGTGGACAGCGCGGGTGCCACGCGGGCGGTGCGCGCCGTCGCGTTTGCATCCTTGTCCGGCCGGGTTGATACTCCCGTCCCCGCTGCCTGTTGTTGACTGGGGACTGACCGCGCGATGACATACGGAAACGCCGCCGATACGCCGCGACTCGCACGCATCACCTTGCACACGCTGCAGAAGATGGCGCAGGCGGGTGATCGCATATCGATGCTCACCAGCTATGACGCAAGCTTCACCGCGCTGATGGAACGCGCCGGGGTCGAGACCATCCTGGTCGGCGATTCGCTGGGCATGGTGATCCAGGGGCGCGACTCGACGCTGGCGGTGTCGATGCGCGACATGGTGTACCACACCGAATGCGTGGCCCGCGCTGCGCGGCGAGCGTTCGTGATTGCCGACATGCCGTTCGGCAGCTTCCAGGTCAGTCCGCAGCAGGCGTTCGAGAATGCGGCGCTGCTGATGGCGGCCGGTGCCCAGATGGTCAAGATCGAAGGCGGGGTTGCGATGGTGGACACCGTCGGCTTCCTGGTCGAGCGCGGGGTGCCGGTCTGCGCCCACATCGGGCTCACCCCGCAGTCGGTGCACCAGCTCGGCGGCTACCGGGTACAGGGGCGCACCGATGGTTCCGCGCAGCGGCTGCGCGACGAGGCTGCACGCCTGCAGGCTGCGGGGGCGGGGCTGCTGCTGTTCGAGGCGATCCCCGCCGCGCTCGCGGCCGAACTCACGGCCGCCGCGAGCGTGCCGACGATCGGCATCGGCGCCGGTCCCGGCTGTTCCGGGCAGGTGCTGGTGCTGCACGACATGCTCGATGTCTTCCCCGGCAGGAAGGCGCGATTCGTCAAGAACTTCATGGCCGGCAGCGCAGGCATCGAAGCAGCGGTGGCCGCGTACGTGGCTGAAGTGAAGGCGGGGACGTTCCCCGCTGCCGAGCATTCCTTCTAGATAACCACCGGCGGGTTTTTCGATGGACGTGATTCATTCGGTGGGGGCATTGCGCGAGCGGCTGCAGCGCGAGCCGAACAATGTTTTCGTGCCCACGATGGGCAATCTGCACGAGGGCCATATCCAGCTGGTGCGGCTGGCCAAGCCGCGTGCCGCGTGCACGGTGGTCAGCATCTTCGTCAACCGCCTGCAGTTCGGTCCGCGCGAGGATTACGACCGCTACCCGCGCACGCTCGAGTCCGATTGCGAGAAATGCCGCGAGGCGGGCGCCAACGTGGTGTTCGTGCCCGACGAGCGCGAGATCTATCCCGAGCCGCAGACATTCCTGGTCGAGCCGTCCGAACTGCAGCATGTGCTCGACGGCGCGATCCGCCCCGGGCATTTCCGGGGCGTGGCGACGGTCGTGCTGAAGCTGTTCAACATGGTGCGCCCGCATGCGGCACTGTTCGGCAAGAAGGACTACCAGCAGTACCTGGTGCTGCGCGACATGGTGCGCCAGCTTGCGCTGCCGATCGAGATCATCCCGGCCGAGACGGTGCGTGCCGCCGACGGTCTGGCCCTGTCCTCGCGCAATGCCTATCTGGGGCCGACCGAGCGCACGGAAGCACCGCAGCTGTATGCAATCCTGCAGCAGGCGCGCGATGCGGTGCTGGGCGGCGAACTGCACGGCATGGTCGAGCGCGATGCAATGCAGGCGCTCGGCGCCCGCGGCTGGAAGCCCGACTATGTCGCCGTCCGGCGCCAGCACGACCTGCAGTTTCCGACGTCCGACGACCGCCGGCTGGTGGTGCTCGCCGCCGCCCGACTGGGCCGCACCCGGCTGATCGACAACCTCGAGCTCGAGTTTCCGGCCTGAACGGGCGGCGCGGCCGGCGGCGCGCCAGGCAGTCCTGGCGCCCGGCGCGTCAGGGAATCTGGATCTTCCCGCCGCCGCCCATTCCGCCGGGCAGACCACCGGGCCCGATCGGCCCTTTCGGGATGACCAGCCCGGAGGACTGTTGCCGGCGCATCTCCTGGATCTCGCGTACCGCACGCTCGATGCCTTCCTTGGCTGCGGCCGCGTAGTTCCGGACTGCCTCGGCCAGCGTGTCGCCGTCGACTTCAAAGGACAGCGGCAGTGCGCCGGCCGGCGTGAGGATCTGTGTCTCGCCGACGAAGCGCATCGGGCGCGAGGAGTCCGTGCTGCCGTCTGTATTCACCGGCACCATGCAGCGCAGGGTGCCGACCTTGCCGTCGGTATAGATCTCTTCGCGGCACAGCGCGGCCGGGTCCATCACCGGTTCGGGCATCCTGTCATCGGGGCGTTCAGCCATCCTGGGTTCCTCGTATGTCTGGGGGTTGAAGGTGGAGTGTCATCTTGCTGGAAGTGTCGCCTCGACCACGCTGCGCGCGGCTTCGCGCAGGGTTGCCGAAGGCCGGGCGGTACACGCGCCCGAGACGCGCTCGAGCATCAGCGCCTTGTTCTTCGCGGTCGGGATCAGGCCGCGCCCGGCCCGTTCGAAACGCGCGTTGATGTAGCCGTCGGCCCAGTTGCGCGCCTGCTCGAGATGCAGCGAAGACGGCCCGGTGCCGCGGGCGTCGAGGAAGGTCCGGCATGAAAGGCTGCCGGTCGCATCAGCCGCTTTGCTGCCCGTGAGGGCAAGCGCATCGTCGAGCATTGCACGACCGGCAAGCAGCGTCGAATCACGCACCGCGCGCGATCCATCCTCGCGGCAGCCTTTGCCGAGCAGGTCGATGATGCGCCGGTCGGTGTCCGTCGCCTCGGGGAACGACTTGCCGACGGCATCCGAGACGCCGTAGACGTAGCCCAGTGTAAACGCGCGCACCACCGCGACGACTTCGGTTGCCGCCGGGCTGCTGCCAGCAGTGGCAGCAGCCTCGTAACGGCTGCAGAACCAAGAGCCGGTCGAAACGGCGGCTTCGTCCGTCGTGATCGGTGCTGCCGCGTACGCCAGCCCCGGCGCTGCAACGACAATGATCAGGGCCAGCAGGGCGGCCCGCGCAGGCCGTTTCCGGGCGTGTCGACGGTAGGTGGACATCATGGGATCGCCTCTCGCCGGAGGGCACGGACAGCCTTGCAATC
>JBILGF010000306.1:0-4424 GCA_044351195.1 Burkholderiales bacterium | reverse complement strand
GCTCTCCTGCTTGCGGAAATGGTTCGCTGCGTGGCGCGACACGTTGAACGAGCCCTTCAGCATGACGTTCACCACCGCATCCCAGTCGGACTCGGACATCTTGTGGAAAATCACGTCACGCAGGATGCCGGCGTTGTTGACGACCGCATCGATGCGGCCGAACGAATCGAGCGCGCACTGGACGATCTTCTCGGCGCTGTTCCACTCCGACACGCTGTCGTAGCTGGCCACCGCTTCACCGCCGGCGGCTTCGATCTCGTTCACCACCTCCTGGGCTGGCGTCTGCTCGCCGCCGGAGCCATCGAGCGCAGCGCCGATGTCGTTCACCACGACCTGTGCACCCTCGGCCGCCATCAGCAGCGCGACGCCGCGGCCGACACCGCGACCCGCACCGGTGACCACCACGACCTTGCCGTCCATCATGCCCATCGGAAACTCCCGTGTTTCGTCCGCATCGGATGCGCCGGATGCAGTGGCAGCGCTACCGCATCCGGCTCTGTTGGCTGCGGCGCCCAGCAAGCGCCACCGCCGCGACTACTCGGGTTTGGCGCCCGAGGCGCGAACCACCTTGGCCCACTTGGCGAGTTCGACGCGCAGGAAGTCGACGGTCTGCTCGGGCGTCGTACCCATGACCTCGGCACCCATCCGGTCGAAGCTTTCAACCGTGTCGGGGGCCTTCAGGCCCTTCACCACCGCGCTGTTGGCGCGGTTGACGATCTCGCGGGGCGTACCGGCCGGAGCGGACAGCACGTACCAGGTGCTGACGACGTAGCCGGGCAGGCCCGACTCGACCATGGTCGGCACGTCGGAGGCGAGGCGCGAACGCTTGTCGAGGGTCGTGGCGAGCGCACGCACCCGGCCTGCCTTGACATGCGGCAGCAGGGCGGGAATGCCGCTGAGCAGGAAGTCGACCTCGCCGCCGAGCAGCGCGGCCGTGGCGGGCGCCGCGCCCTTGTAGGGCACATGGACCGTACGGATGCCAGCCATGCTGTTCATCATCTCGGCCATCAGATGCGACGCGCCGCCTACGCCCACCGATCCGAAGTTCAGACGCCCGGGGTTCTTGCGCGCGAGGCCGATCAGGTCTTTCACGGTCTTCGCAGGCACGCCCGGATGCACGACCAGGAAGTTGTCCACCAGCGCAAGCAGGGTGACATGGTGGAAGTCCTTGAGGACATCGTAACCGAGCTTCGTGTACAACGACTGCGCGATGCCGTGGGTAGACAGGGACCCGACCAGCATCGTGTAGCCATCGGCGGGCGAGCGGGCGACGAACTCGGCACCGATCGTGCCACCTGCGCCACCGCGGTTCTCGATCACCACGGGCTGGCCGTAGGTCTCTTCGATCTTGCGTGCGGCGGCACGGCCGATGATGTCAGTGGGCCCGCCGGGCGGGAAGGGAATGACCAGTCGCACCGGTTTCACCGGCCATGCGGTTTGCGCGAGGACGACAGACGGGAAGCCGGCGTGGAGCGCCAGCACGAGGGCGGCAGACGATGCCGCGGCAATGTTTCGCATCACTATCCTCCGGACGGCACGAGATCGTTCATCGCGTGCGCCTCTGCGGCTTCGTTGCGGCCCGAGGGCCTGCCGACGATGCGGCCGAAGCTTCTGGCATTCGAAAACCCGGCGCGAGTTTACGCCCGGGGGCAACGGGTGACAATTGTACGGCCCCGATCGCTATCATCAGCGAATGGAAGACACCAGGGTGACCTTCGACATCCGGAAAGCGTGCTGGATGCGCGATCGGGCGGCGCTCGAGGCGATCCGCCACGACGTGTTCGTGGTCGAGCAGCAGGTACCGGTCGATCTCGAGTGGGATGGCCTGGACGAGCGCTGTACGCACCTGCTGGCCGTGGCTGCAACCGGCCGACCGATCGGCTGCGCACGCCTGCTGCCCGACGGCCATGTCGGCCGCATGGCGGTGCTCCGGCCCTGGCGCGGGCAGGGCGTCGGGCGGGCACTGCTTCGCGCGGCGGTGGCGGGCGCACAGGCAGCGGGCGTCAGGACCGTGCGTCTGAATGCGCAGGTGCATGCGCTGGGCTTCTACGAACGCGAAGGCTTCGAGCCTTACGGCGAAGAATTCATCGATGCCGGCATTGCGCACCGGGCGATGCAGCGCGTGATCGCCCGCGCCTGATCGGCGCAGATACGGCGCGGACGACAGCACAGACACGGCACAGATACGGCGCGGGTGCTGCGATCAGCAGGCTGAGAATTCATGACGGGCACTGCCGGACCGGTGCCCATGCCGGTCCCAGGTGTGCTCGACGAAACTCACCTGTCCATCGTGACCGATCGACAGCAGGGTGGAACACCGGGTGCCGTAGTCGCGCTCGGGAGCATGGATGAATGGTGCAGCGAGTGCCCGCTCGAACGACAGGGGCGCCCCCTGGGAGGGGAGTTGCGCGTCTGGCGGCGGACTGCGGTCGGAGAGGGTGGTTCGAGCGCCAGCGCAGCCTCGAGCGCGCGGCAGCCGCGCTCGACTTTCGGCCATGGCGTGTCCAGCAGGTGATTGCTCAGCCCGTGGATACCGGCACCGATCGCCACGCCCCCGGGCGGGGACGCGTCCAGCCGGTTCGAGTAGTAGCGCATCGACACGGCATCGCCGACCAGCAGGCTGAACCCCTGGTAGTCCGCGGCGCGGTGCGCCAGCGCGTCGATGAAATCGGCCGGCGAGCGCTCGCCGCGCAGGTACTCGACAGCGAGCGCGCCACGCGAAGGCCCACCGGGCACCGGCACTGCGCCGCGGAAATTCGTCAGCGCAGCGAAGCGCCCGTCGGTCCCGACCCCGAGCCAGGTCCCCCCCTTGTCGAGGTCGCGTCCGGCCAGCACGCCGGGTGCATCGGCCCAGAACGCGGCTGGCGCAGTCGGACGCGTGAAATGCTCGTCCCGGTTGGCCGCGACCAGCAGCCGGTAGCGCGGGTGTGCGTCGAGCGCAAAAAGGATCAGACACATGAGGGTACCCGCACTCAGCTGCGGCGGTCGTCGGCCGCATCCGCACCGTCTTGCGCATGCGCCGGCATCAGCGGCTGCAGCACCGGGCCGGCAAGACTGCCCACATGCACCGGGTGCGCCTGGGCACTGTCGGTACGGACCACGGCCAGCAGCGCGATGCCGCCCGCGGGCGCGCGGGCGGACTCCACCACCATGCCGGTCGACTGACCCTCGAGGTCTGCGCTGTACAGGGGTGTTCCGGGCGCAGGAAGTTCGTCCGGCGCCCGGAACGCAACAGGCTCGGCAGACGGGGCAGGGACGACCGGATGCGCGAGCTGGCCGAGGAAGAGTCGCTGCTTCAACCGCCCGAGGTACTGGGTGCGGGCGACGATCTCCTGGCCCGTGTAGCAGCCCTTGCTGAAGCCGATACCGCCGGTCAGATCGAGGTCGAGCATCTGCGGCACGAACTGCTCGGCGGTTGCCTCGTGCAGGACAGCCTCGCCGGCCGTGATCGATGCCCAGCGCCAGGCGGGCAACCCGGCCGGCCTGATCGTGGCGGACAGAAGATCCCAGAGCCGGGGCCCGTCATCACAGGGCGTGACCAGTTCGAAACGTCCGCCGTCGAATGCCAGCACCTGTCCCGGGCCCACGCAGGTGATCGCGCCCGGTACCGGCAGCGCATCGGATGCCAGTCCCATCGCCGCGCACAGGCGCGCCGCACCCTCGGGCCCGGCGACCCCGAGGCGAACCGTGTCGCCACTGCGGTCGGACACCTCGACCTTCGCGCGCAGCACGTACATCGACAGCCGCTTGCGCACCGCCTCGAGCCGCGTGGCCGGCAGCTGCATGCAGTAGCCCGTACCGTCCTGCCACAGGCGGAAGGTTGCCAGCGCCCGGCCCTTGGGCGTGCACAATGCACCGGGACGGCTGGACGTGGTGCCTGCCTCGCGTACATCGCAGGTCAACTGTCCCTGCAGGAAACCCTGCGCATCTGCGCCGCGAAAGCCGATCACGCCCAGGTGCGACAGGTCGCACACCACCGCCGACCCGAAGGCAGCCACGAGTTCGCCGGCAGGATCGCCGAACGAAACCGGTGATCCGGAATCCGGCCCGGATAGCGCGCCGCGAGTGACCAGGAACTGTTGCCAGTGGGCGTTCATCGTCGGGACCGTAGGGAAAGTCGACTCGTATTATAGTCCTGACGGGTCGACTGCCTTCCCGCGCCACGCCCGGCCTGCTTGGCATTCGTGGCATTGGTGGCATGCGTGGCATCCCCATATCGAGCCTTTTCACCGAGAGCATGACGAAGCGGCCATGGTCACCCATCCTGTCGTCGTAGATGTGTCCGCATGGCATCCGGCTCCGTTCGACACCGGAGACGAGGCGCTGTTCGCGGTCGGCGACGTCCATGGCTGCGCGCTGCAACTCGAAGCGCTGCTCGAAGCCATCGCCGACCTGGCGGCCGAGGCCCCGGTGCCAACCCGGCT
>JBILGF010000027.1:0-13898 GCA_044351195.1 Burkholderiales bacterium | reverse complement strand
CCCGAGATGTCGGACGCCTTCATCTTCTTCGCCATCGCCAGCGCATACTCTGCAATCGCCTCGCCCGCATGCGCGCCGACCAGGGTGGCGCCGAGCAGCCGCCCCTTGCGGTCGGTAAGGATGCGCGCGAATCCATCGGTCTCGCCTTCGGCACGTGCGCGGTCGAGGTCGGCGAAGTCGAAGCGGTAGCTCTCGAAGGCGAGCCCCTGGGCGCTCGCCTCGGCTTCGGACAGGCCGACGCGGGCGATTTCCGGCTCGGTGAACGTGCACCAGGGCACCACCCGCGACTCGACCTTCGCCGGCAGGTGGAACAGCGCGTTGCGCAGCACGACCCCGGCGTGATGCTCGGCGACATGGGTGAACTGCTGACGGCCGGCGGCGTCGCCAGCGACGAAGATGTCATGGTTGGTGGTGCGCAGACGTTCGTCGTTGGTGATGCGGCCCTTGATCACCTCGACCCCGGCTTCGGCCAGGCCAAGGCCTTCGGTATTGATCGCACGCCCGGCCGCCACCAGCAGGTGGGTCGACTCGATGGTGTCCGTGCTGCCGTCGGCCCGTTCGAAGCGGGTGGTGATCCGGCCCGTGGTGCCGGACACTTCGACCGGGGTCGCGCCGAGTTCGAACGTAATGCCGTCGTGTTCCAGCGATGCCTGCACCACGGCCGCCGCGTCGGCGTCCTCGCGCATCAGCACCCTCGGTTCGCGGGCGATCACCGCGACCCGCGTTCCCAGCCTGGCAAAGGCCTGTGCGAGTTCGCAACCGATCGGGCCGGCGCCGACCACCACCAGCGAGGGTACGTCTTCACCCAGCGAGAACACGGTCTCGTTGGTCAGGCAGGGCACGCGATCGAGCCCCGGGATGGGCGGCAGCACCGGCCGTGACCCGGTGGCAAGCACGAACCAGCGGGCGGTGATCTTCCGTCCGCCGGCTTCGAAGGTGCGTGGATCGATGAACTTCCCGCCTTCGAGCAGAACCTCCACCCCCAGCGAACGGAATCGCTCCGGGCTGTCGTGGGGCTCGATGCCGGCGATCACCTGCTGTACCCGCCGCATCACGTCGGGGATGCGGGCCGGACCGCTGGCTGCGGGCGCCGGCAGGCCGTACAGGTCGGCGGCCGCCGCCTGGCGCTGGCGGAACACCTTCGCACTCTTGAGCAGGGTCTTGCTGGGCACGCAGCCGTAGTAGAGGCAGTCGCCGCCGAGGCGGTGCTTCTCGACAAGCAGCACTTTGGCACCAAGGCCCGCGCCACCGGCTGCCACCACCAGACCCGCGGCGCCACCGCCGATCACGCAAAGGTCGTATTCAGGTTTCATCATGCCCATGGTACGGCCAATGGGACCGGGCGGATTCACGGCCGCGCCTGCGCCCGGGGCGTTTTGCATTCCATCCCTTCCTCCGGTACTATCGCGAGCTTTTCAGCGGAATCCCGGTACGAGGATTCCGGCCCTGAAAGTCCCGTTTCCACTTTCGAAGGCCAAGTCACCATGGTTGTCATTCGTCTTTCGCGTGGCGGTTCCAAGAACCGTCCGTTCTACAACATCGTCGTGGCCGACTCCCGGCGCCCGCGCGATGGCAAGTTCATCGAGCGTATCGGTTTCTACAACCCCAAGGCTGCCGAGAAGGAAGAGGGCCTGCGGGTTGCACTCGATCGCTTCGAGCACTGGACGTCCAAGGGTGCACAGCCTTCGGACACGGTGATTCGCCTGGCGAAGAAGTTCCGTGCGCTGCCGACCGTGACCGCTGCGGCCGCGGCACCGGCTGCCGGCTGAGCCGGTCGCACGGACGAGCACAACGGCGGGCGCGCCCATGAGCGCACGGCCGAGCGGCAGGGATGCCGGTGGTGCCGTACCCGGCGCCGGGGTAGCTGCGTCCGCGGCGCGCTGGGTGGTGATGGGGCGGATCGGCGCGCCCTTCGGCGTGCAGGGGTGGGTGCGCGTTCAGACGTATTCGACCGATCCCGACACGCTGCTCGACCATGAGCGCTGGTGGATCCGCAGCGCGCCACCGGCAGGCCCTGACCGGGCGGTGGCGACGATGCAGCGACCGGGGGTGCGCCGTGCAGGCGTGCCGCAGGTGGCGCGAACCTCCGGGCCGGCGCTGGCCGGAAGCGAGTGGCGCGAAATCGAGGTGATCGAAGCGCAGGGGCATGGCAGTGGCTTGATCGCACAACTGGACGGGATCGACGATCGCGACCAGGCGGCGCAGGCGAAAGGCATCGAGATCGGCCTGTTGCGCGACGACCTGCCGCCGCCGGAAGAAGACGAGTTCTACTGGGAAGACCTGATCGGGCTCGACGCGGTCGACCCCGCAGGAGTGAAGTTCGGCGTGATCAGCGGCCTGCTCGAGGCGGGCGCGCACGACGTGCTGGTGATCGATACCCCGGGGCGTACCGCCGCGGGCAAGCCGTTGCAGGTCCTGGTGCCGTTCGTCGAGCGGCACGTCGGTGAGGTCGACCTTGCGAAGAGGCAGGTCGTCGTGGATTGGGAAGAACCCGTTTAGTCCGATGCTGCAACTCGATGCCATCACGCTGTTTCCGGACATGTTCGATGCCCTGACCGAGTCGGGCATCACGCGCCGCGCGCGCGAGGAACGCCGCTACCAGCTGATCTGCTGGAATCCGCGCGACTTCGCCCACGACAACTACCGCACGATCGACGACCGTCCCTACGGCGGCGGGCCTGGCATGGTGATGATGGCCGCGCCCCTCGAGGCGGCACTCGATGCCGCGTGCGATCGTCAGCGCAGCACCGGCGTGCGTCGTTCGCGGGTGATCTACCTGACACCGCAAGGCGCGCCGCTGAGCCATCGCAAGGTGATGGAGCTGTCCGGCGAGTCCGGGCTGGTGCTGTTCGGTGGCCGCTACGAGGGCGTCGACGAGCGCGTGATCGAACGCAGGGTCGACGACGAAGTGTCGATCGGCGACTTCGTCGTCTCCGGCGGGGAACTGCCGATGATGATGCTGATGGACGCGGTGATCCGGCAACTGCCCGGCAGCCTCGGCGACGCCGATTCGGCGCGCCAGGAATCGTTCGTCGACGGGCTGCTCGACTGCCCGCACTACACCCGCCCCGAAGTGCATGACAATATTCCCGTGCCGGCCGTGCTGCTGTCGGGCGACCATGCCGCGATCTCGCGCTGGCGCCTGAAGCAGTCCCTCGGCCGCACGTGGCAGCGCCGGCCCGACCTGATCGAGCGGCGCCGCCTCAACGAAAGCGAGACCCGGCTGCTCGACGAATATCGTCTCGAGCACGCCGGTGTTGGCGTGAAGGTCCCGCGCGAGCGCGCGGGCTAGGCAAGGCGCAATACCGAAGTCGCATTTCATCAACCGGCCGTGCATGTTGGCGTCACCCGATGCCTCAACCTCTGCCTGCCGCAGGAGAAAAACAATGGATCTGATCCAGCAGCTCGAACAGGAAGAAATCGCCCGCCTGGGCAAGACCATCCCGGCGTTCGCTCCGGGAGACACGGTGATCGTCAGCGTTAACGTGGTCGAGGGTGATCGCAAGCGGGTGCAGGCATACGAAGGCGTCGTCATCGCCAAGCGCAATCGTGGCCTGAATTCGTCGTTCATCGTGCGCAAGGTGTCCTCCGGCGAAGGCGTGGAGCGTACGTTCCAGACCTACTCGCCGACCATCGCCAACATCGAAGTCAAGCGCCGCGGCGATGTGCGCCGGGCCAAGCTCTACTATCTGCGCGATCGTTCCGGCAAGTCGGCACGTATCCGCGAGAAGCTGGTCGCGCGCGTGCCGAAGGCTGCAGTCGCGGCACCGGCGGCACCCGTCGTCGCCCCGGCGGAAGGCGGCGAATCCGCCTGATCGCGACGGGTGGGTGACGGCACGGCCGCATCGCGTGTCGGCGCTCGTCCGTGGCGGGTTGCGCGCGCTGGCCGTATTGCTGGCCGGTACGGCATGGGGCGTGCATTCGGCGGCACTGCAGCCTGAGGTACCTGCTGCGGCCACGGTGGCCGCAGCGAGGCCTGCAGCCCGGAGTCAGTCTCCGGACGGTCCGGGCGCACTCGCGGCCACCCGGCGCCTGCTCGCCCTCGGCACGCCCGCGCTCGCGCTGCGGCGTATCGAACGGACGCAGAGGCCGGGCGAGCGCTGGGCCGAGTGGGAGACGCTGCGGCTGGCTGCCCTGCAGGCGCTCGGTCTATGGCAGGCGATCGCCGTACGCGCAGAAGCGCTGCCGGCCCGTTCGCCCCTGCCCGGCCCGTTCCTGCGGTCGGCCTGGCTGGCCGGAGCCGAGGCGGCATTGCGCATGCCGACGTCGCCGGCCGGGCCTGCACTCGCCCGCACGCTCGCTGCGCGCGTGATCTGGTCGGAGGCCCCGACGGCGGACGAACTTCGCCTCGCCCAGGTCGTGGTGATCGAAAGCCTGTTTACCGGCGGTACAGCGCCGGCCGGGTACCGGTCTATCCTGCGCTTCCGGCAGGATGCGCCCGTGCTGGACGCTGCCACCGGTGTGCGGTTCCTGGGTCTGATCGCGCTGCACGGCACCCCGAGCGACGCCGTGCCGCTGCTGCCGCTGCTGGCCGACACCCATCCGGTGCGTATCGCGCTGCAGGCAAAGCTCGGTCTGGTAGCGCCGCCCGAAGCCTCGGCGCGTGTGCGCGCAGCGTTGCAGGCCAGGGACGCTGCAACCGTCGATCCCGTGCGCGACTGGCGCGTTCTGCGCTCGGCCGCACACGCCATCGGTGACCCGCAACTGGCCATCGAAGCGATGGAGCGCCTGCTCGATGCCGATCCCTCGGCCGATGGCGCGGCGGTGGCTGCGCGGTCGTTGTGGCGCGAATACCTCGCGGCCGCGCCCGTGCTGGCCAACCGTCAACAGTTGCTGGCCGGCGATGCGCCGGGCTGGTCGGACGCCGCTGCCCGGCTGGCCGCGCGTGACCCCGGCGCGGCGCGCACGCTGTTTGCCTATCTTGCGGTGAGCGCGCCGGTGCCCGCCGTGCGTGAGACGGCCCGTCTGCAGTTCACGAGCCTGCTGCGGGAGGCAGGGCTCGGCCGCGTGGCGGTGCACCTGTTTCTCGACCCGGAATCGGCCGGCGCGCCGGCCCTGGGCGCCGATCTGCGGCGCCTGCTCGGCGCCACTGCCGCGACGCATCGCATGTGGCCGCAGGCGGCCGAGCTGCTGAACGGGCTGGCGCCGCGAGCGGGCGAGGATGCACAGGCATGGTCGATGGCGACCGCGGAGCTGCAGGCGCGTGCGGGACGATTCGAGGATGCAGTCGCCAGCACTCGGGCGGCTGTACCCGGACGGCCGGATCTCGTGTCGCGCGCCCATGCCCTGGCCGACCTGCTGGAAGACGCGGGTGACGCGGCCGCGGCCGCCGGCCTGCGCGAGGCCGTGGGTCCGGTACCGGGCCCGGCACTGCGGCCAGCACCGGCACCGCGCCCGGGGCCTGCCGCAGCGCCCCGGCGGCCCTGAGCCTGCCGACGCCGCGGAATCATCCAACTCATATAGTTGACCCATCCCGACCCGCACGACTAGGATGCGGGCAATCGAACAGGAGCAGATCGATGGCTCAGGCCAGGGGTTCCCGCGGCGCCGACGTACTCGCATCCAGCCTTGCGCGCGCCGGTGTACGCCGCGTGTTTTCGCTGTCGGGAAACCACATCATGCCGCTTTACGATGCGCTGCTCGACGCGCGCATCCCGATCGTGCACGTGCGCCACGAGGGTGCGGCCGTGCACATGGCCGACGCCTGGGCGCGGCTGACCGGTGAAGTCGGCGTGGCGTTGCTGACGGGCGGGCCGGGCCACGCCAACGGCGTGTCGGCGCTCTACACCGCGGGCGCGTCCGAGTCGCCGGTGGTCCTGCTGTCCGGACAGGCGCCGCTCGGCCAGATCGGGCGCGGCGCGTTCCAGGAAATGGACCAGGTCGCGATCGCGGCGCCGCTGGTGAAACATTCGACCTGCGCCAGTTCACCGCAGTCGGTCGGACGCGAGTTCGCGCAGTCGGTGGCCATCGCGCGCAGCGGACGCCCGGGGCCGGTGTACCTGTCGCTGCCTTCCGACGTGCTCGAGAACGGTTGTGCCGATCCGGCGGGCGCGCTCCCCGATACGGCTGCGTTCGCGGCATCGGTGCTGCCGCTGTCGGCGACCGCGGCGGGGCAGGTCGTGGCCGAGATGCGCGCCGCATTGCGGCCGCTGGTGATCACCGGGCCATCGTCGATGACCCGGCCCGGCCGTGCTCGCGCCGCCGCGCTCGAGCAGGCCGGCGGCGTGCCGGTGGTCGGCATGGAAAGCCCGCGCGGCGTGAACGATCCCTGCCTGGGTGCCTTCTCCGAGATGCTGGCGACGGCGGATCTCGTCGTGCTGGTCGGAAAGCCGGTCGATTTCACGCTCAGGCTCGGCGCCGCGATCCCGCAGACGGCTCGCGTCATCGTGATCGATCCCGAGCTGGCGATGATCGAACGCGCGCAGCGCGCGCTGGGGGCGCAGCGCGTGGCGATGTCTGAGCTGGCCGATGCCGCATCGGCCCTCACGGCGCTGGCCCACGCTGCAGGCGCGGCCGGCGCCGCCCGGGGCGGCTGGTGTGCCGAGGTGCGCGCGGCGATCGACTTTCGCCCGTCGTCATGGCCGACGATCGTCGCCGGTGCGCCCGGCATGCTGCATCCGGTCGAGATGTGCCGGTCGATCCAGCCGCTGCTCGACGGCCATCCCGACGCGGTGCTGGTGGCCGACGGCGGCGAGATCGGGCAATGGGCGCAGGCCTGCCTGAAGGCACCCAACCGGGTGATCAACGGCGTTGCCGGCTCGATCGGATCCGCGCTGCCGTTCGCACTGGCGGCCCGGCTTGCGCTGCCCGATGTGCCGGTAGTCGCAGTGCTCGGCGACGGCACCTTCGGCTTCCATCCGGCCGAGCTCGATACGGCCGTGCGCGAGGGTGCGGCATTCGTGTCGGTGGTCGGCAACGACCAGTGCTGGAATGCCGAACACCAGATCCAGCTGCGCGATTACGGGCGCGAGCGGGCGGTGGGCTGCGAGCTGCTGGCGACGCGCTACGACCAGGTCGCGGCCGCGTTCGGCGGCCATGGCGAGCTCGTGACCTCGGGCGCGCAGCTTCCGGGCGCGCTCGAGCGCGCGGTCGCATCGGGACGCGCATCCTGCGTCAACGTGATGATCGAACGGCTGCCGGCGCCGGTGTTCACGCGCGCCTGACATGAAGACACGACAGCTCGCGATTGCCAGCCGTCGTGCAGTACAGCATGCTGGCCGCGCATCCGTCGCTTGCGGCTGGAAACGTGCGCGAGCTGGTGGCACTGGTCAAGGCGCGACCGGGCAAGATCTTCTATGCCAGTGCCGGCCCCGGCTCGACCAGCCATGTGGCAGGGCTGATGTTCTCGAGGCAGGCCGGCATCGAACTGACCGTGGTCCCGTACAAGGGTGGCAGCCCCGCCATCGCCTCGTTGCTCGCCAATGAGTCGCAGTTGAATTTCGGGCCATTGCCGGCGACCGCGGCACACATCCGGGCGGGCAGGCTCAAGGGCATTGCCGTCAGCGGTCCGGCGCGCAGCCTGTCCGCACCCGACGTCCCGACGGTGGCGAAATCGGGAGTCCCCGGCTTCAACCAGAGTTCCTGGGTCGGGCTGGTCGCGCCGGTGCGCACGCCGATGCCCATCGTCGAGGTGCTGCATCGCGCGGTGAACGAGGCGCTCGAATCGGCGGAACTGATTGGCCAGATCGTGCGCACGGGTGCCGAGCCGGCACCGCGCTCGCGGGCGGCATTCGGCGCGTTCCTGCGTGACGAATACGAACGCTACGGCAGGCTGGTACGGGAACTCGGCATCACCGCCGACTGACGGGCGGTTGCGCCCAGGGCGTTCAGGTCCGGCGTACCAGCCCGTCCAGCGAACGGTCCCAGGTCGAACCCGGGAACAGGTCGGCGATCCGGCGCTCCGGCACCCCGAGGATGCGTGCCAGGGGTTGCGCGATCACCGCGCGGAAGTCGTGCAGCACCGGCAGGTCGCGGCCCTCATTCAGGTTGCCCCGTGCCAGCCCTTCCCAGCGGCCGTGCACCTGGCCACCCGCCACCTGCCGGCCGATCAGCCAGAGCGCGTTACCACGCCCGTGATCGGTGCCGCGCGCGCCGTTCTCGGCGCTGGTACGGCCGAACTCGCTCAATACCAGCACCACGTCCCCGGGGCGGTCGAAATCGGCGTGCAGCTGTACCAGCCCGCGGGCGAGATTGGCGAAGCGGGTGGCCAGCAGGCCGGTGGCTGCGCCCTGGTTGACATGGGTGTCCCAGCCACCGGCCGACAGGAAGCCGATGCGCAGCGCCGGATCGACGCGCATCAGCGCCGCCAGCTGCCGTGCGTCGCGAGCCAGCCCGGCCGGGTTGCCGGCGCCGTTGTCCGCCGCGTTCATCTCGACCGCCAGTTCCTTCGAAGTCATCAGGCGACTTTCGACGCCTTCGCGAAACGCGCGCGACAGCCGATCCTCGCCCGAATACAGCTCGAGCAGCGCGTCGCGCGCTTCCTCGTTGCCGATCACGCCGGCGCGCCCGGCCGCCTGGCCACGCGGTATCAGCCGGGCACGGACTGATCCGGACAGGATGTGCGGGTTCGCCTCGCCCACGCCGATCAGCGATGCCGGACCTGGCACGGTAGCGCCCATGGCGGCGAGCCGGTTGAGCCAGCCGGGCGCGCCGGTCGACTGATCGGGCAGGCCGGTTTCCCAGTGATGCTGGGCCTCGAAATGCGAACGGCTGCGATTCGGGGATCCGGCGGCAGGCACCACGGCAAGGGCGCCGTCGCGCCACATCGGCAGCAGCGGCGCCAGTGCCGGGTGCAGCGCGAACCGCGCGTCCAGTTCGATCGATGTCGATGCCGTGCCGTCGGGCGCTGCCACGGCGATGTTCGGTCTCAGCTTTGCATAGTCAGGGTCTGACCATGGCACGAGTGCGGACAGGCCGTCGTACGCGCCACGCAGGAAAACGACCACCAGACGGCCGCGGTCGAGCATCGGCGCAGCCTGGGCGAAGCCCCGCGGCGAGGCGACGGCCCCGGCCGCCATTGCGCCAGTGGCCAGCAGCATGCCGAGCAGGTTGCGGCGGGCGATCGGGTCGGGCGGCATCGGTTCCTCCTGGAGGGGCGGCGTGGCCGTGCGAACGGCCGTCATCACTTGCGCATGAAATCGGGTGCGGCCAGCGCGAAGGCGGCGCGCGACCCTGGCGCGAAGCGGAGGATCCGCTCCCGCGTCGGTGCCTCATAGAAGCTCAGCAGGTATTCCGGGTCGCCGAGGCCGCGCCCCAGTGCCGCGGCAAGATCGGCACGCCGGGTCAGCGACTCCGGCGACAGCCAGGTGGCGGCATCGGTACGGTACCCGTCCGGAGTCTGCCAGCCGTTGACCGGCTGTCCCGCGCTGGCGAGAAAGCCGAGCGCCAGCCTGATCGATGCCGGCGCCTGCGCTCCAGCGGCGACCGAGGTCGTGCCTTCGAGGGCCTCTGCCGGTGCGCGAGCCGATGCGCGCAGCGCGGAGCAGGCGAAGTCGTAGGGTGTCTTGAACAGCTCGTGCGCGGGATCCCAGAACTCGGGCGACGCGACCAGCAGGCGCATCATGCGCCGCAGGTCGCCACGGCTGGACAGGAACTCTGCGGCCAGCCGGTCGACCAGTGCGCGCGGCGGATCGTCTGCCACGAAGAACTGCGCCAGCCGCAGCGAGACGCGGCGCGCGGTCGCCGGATGCGAGGCGAGCATCGCGATCGCCTCCAGGCCTTCGACTTCGCCCTGCGCCGCGCCCGGTCCCCCGAAGCGGCGGCCGAGGACCGTCTTCTCGCCGGTGTCGTGCAGGCGCGCGACGAAGCGGAACCCCGTCGGCCCGTTCGGGTCCACCGTCCATCCGGTCAGCACACGGGCCAGCTCGCGCACATCGCGCTGGGTGTAGCCCCCGTCGATGCCGAGCGTATGCAGTTCCATCAGCTCGCGAGCATAGTTTTCGTTGATGCCGCGTATCCGCCCCTGCGGCCCGGACGTGCCCTCGGCCACGTTCTGGTTCTGGTCGAGGTAGAACAGCATCGCCGGATGGCGTGCGCTCGCCAGCAGGATGTCCTCGAACCGGCCGAGCACGTTCGGCCGGATGGCGTGCACCACGTAATTTCCTGCAAACGGACGTACCGTCAGCCGGCCGGCGAAGATGTTCAGGTGGTTGAACCAGAACTCGGTGAGCCGCGACAGCAGCGGGTTCTCCAGGGACGGGTCGGAGCAACTGAGCATCCGCCATGCCGCCGCCTGGCGAGCGCTGGTCAGGGTGAAGGGCGGCGTGGCCTGCATCGACATCGGCTGTTGCGCCTGCATCGGCTGCATCGGCTGCATCGGCTGCATCTGCGGCGCGGTTGCGGCGACGCCCGCCTGCCCGGCCTTCAGCCGCTCCTCGCGTTCGCGGCGTGCTTCGGCGAACACCGAAGGCAGCGGCGCGACTACGGTGGGCAGCATGTCCGGCACGCGCGCCGGCTGCCGGCTTGCCTGGAACGCGCGCTCGACTTCATCCAGCGCCCAGCCGCGAGCGCCGCCCGGATGCGCCCGTATCGCGGCAGCGCGGTCTTCGGACGGAAAGTAGCCCAGACGCGATGCGGCGCGCCAGAGCGCCTGTGACTCGGTCAGCACCGGCGCCTGTGCCGCTGCTGCCGGCGCCGGCCAGGGCACCAGCGCTGCGGCAGCGAGGACTGCGGCGGCGAGCCGCACCCGTACTGCCGGCGTGACGGGGAGGGACGCGGCGCCGGTTTCGGTGCGGCAAGGACCAGACCGGTATCGAAGCGTCGTTGCAGGCAGGTCGGTCGGCATCGCGGCTGTTCCGGCAGGGGGCTCGTCGCCCGAGGGCAGGGAAGAGGGCCCGTCTCCGGCTGCGCGCGCGGAACACCGGGCCACCCGGAGTTTACGCCTGGAACCCCGGTTTTCCAGACTGGCAGCCACGAACCGATTGTGAGCAATTGTTTCCGGTGGCAGGCCGGATGCGGTCCGCTACAATGAACCACGGTCCACTCCCCGACGATCCGTTCAACCACCCGATGGAGGGCTGCGATGGATGCTGCCTCGATGCCTGCAACCGAAGTCCTGCAGTCCTGCCCGGGGTTCAGCATCCGGCCGCTCTCGCCGGCGCTCGGTGCCGAAGTGCGCGGGCTCGACCTGTCAGGGCCAATGCCGCGCGAGGTCCTGCGCGCGGTGCGCCAGCTGCTCTACGAAAACTGCGTGCTGCTGGTGCCCGGGCAGTCGCTGGATGAAGCCCAGCAGGTCCGTTTCGGCGAGTGCTTCGGCACCCTGGCCGCGACACTGGGCAACTACGCCTCGCTGCAGAAGAGCCATCCTGCGGTGATGTACGTCACCAACGAGAAGGAGGACGGCCGCTACGTGGGCGCGCTTCCCGACGGCGAGATGTATTTCCACTCCGACCGCTGCTATGTCGAGCGTCCCTGCCTGTGCACCATGCTCTACGGCATCGACATCCCGTCGCAAGGCGGGGACACCTGCTTCGCCAGCCAGTACGAGGCCTACGACGCGCTGCCCGAGGACGTGAAGCGGCGCATCGACGGGCTGCGCGCGGTGCATGCCTACGAGCCGGGATACGACTCGCAGAACGCGGTGATGCTGACCCGCGTCACGCCCTCGGCCGGCGCACTCACGGCCGCGCACCCGATGGTGATCACGCATCCGGCGACCGGGCGCAAGGCGCTGTACGTGAACCGGCTGATGACCGCATACATCGTCGGCATGCCGCGCGATGAAAGTGCCGAACTGCTCGAGTGGCTGTTCGACCACCAGGAGCAGTCGCAGTTCGTGTACGCGCACAAGTGGACCCCCGGCGACGTGGTGATCTGGGACAACCGCTGCGTGACCCATGCGCGCACGGACTTCCATGCGGGAGAAGCGCGCAAGCTGCGGCGCGTGGTGGTCGAGACGGAAGACCCGCTGTAGAGGCGACGGTTGCCGGGCCCGCGAGGTGCATGGGCGGTGCCCGGTGTCAGCGGTCGTGTTCGATGTCGTTCTTCCAGAGGTCGGACAGGTATTCATGCTCGCGCGTGTCCACCCACGACACGCGGGATTCCACCGGGCGATCGGCATAGGTGTAGGCGATGCGCCGGATGCGCAGCACCGGCTGGCCCGGGCGCAACCCCAGCAGGCTCGCGATGGCGGCCGGGCAGGCGACCGCGGAAAGGCGCTCGCTGCTGCGTACCACGTTGATGCCGTAGTCAGCCTGATAGAGACCGTAGATCGTGCCGGAGCGGCCCTCGAAACGCTGCCGGTCGAGGTCGGGGAACAGCGGGGCCGGGATCGAGATCTCGTCGACGATGACCGCGCGCCCGCCGAGCAGCAGCAGGTTGTCGATGCGCAGGACGGGCAAATCACGCTCGATGCCCAGGTCGCGCGCGACTGCGGCGCTGGCCGATGCCCGACGGAAGCTGCGCAGCACTGGCCGGGGCATTTCGCGCGGCGCCACCGGCGCACGCAGCGCGCCGTCGCTGCGCGGCACGACATGGAAGAAATGGAACAGCATCCGGTCGGCCGTATGCGCGGCGACGAAGGTGCCGCGGCCCTGCTGCCGTACCAGGATCCTGCCGGCGACCAGTTCGTCGATGGCCTTGCGCACGGTGCCGATGGATACGCCGTACTGCTGCGCCAGCCGGGATTCGGAAGGCAGTGCCGCGCCGGGCTTCCAGGTTCCTTCGGCCAGCGCGCGGGTAAGGCGGCGCTGCAGTTCACGGTACAGCGGGACTGCCGATGCGCCGTCGGCATGCAGCGGCGAGGTGCGGGCCGGGGCGGCTGCGCCTGCCGCGCGGGTGCCCGGGCGACGGACGGGCATGGTCACGGGCGCGGGCGCGGGTATGGGCACGGGCACTGGCACGGAGGCGCCGCTGGCGGTGCGGCCACGGGCTGCGCTGGGCGGTCGGTCGGTCGGCATGGCGCCATCGAGTCTAGTCGAACGCTTCGGCGATGGGAACGGATTCATATAGATGACTTATTTGACTCGCCGAGGGCGGCTCACTATGATTGAAGCCCTTTCGCCCAATCGACAGCGGCCAGTCTCAGGCGCGTGCGCTGGTGCGGCCCTGAAATTCCCCAGGAGGAAAGATGATTCACTTCGTGGTGCACGAAGACGGTGACGGCGTGGGTGTCGTGGTCGTCGAAGGCGTGAAGTCCGGAGCCGAACTGACCGGCTGGATCATGGAACAGGACACCGAGATCAAGGTGGTCGCCAAGAGCGACATCCCGATCGGCCACAAGGTGTCTCTGATCGACTACAAGGCGGGTGACACCGTGATGAAGTACGGCGTGGATATCGGCAAGGTGGTCGCGCCGATCGCGCGTGGCGAGCATGCCCACGTGCACAACATCAAGACGAAGCGCTGGTAGCCGAAGCTGGTAGCCGACCCCACCCGATTAGAGGAATTCCGACATGGATCTGAGCAAGGCCACCTTCTGGGGCTTCAAGCGTGAGAACGGCCGCATCGGCGTTCGCAACCACGTGATCATCCTTCCGGTCGACGATCTGTCGAACGCCGCGGCCGAAGCGGTCGCCCACAACATCAAGGGTGCGATGGCGCTGCCCCATCCGTACGGCCGCCTGCAGTTCGGCGCCGACCTCGACCTGCATTTCCGCACGCTGATCGGCACCGGCTCGAACCCGAACGTCGCGGCCGTGGTGGTGATCGGCATCGAAGACGGCTGGACCAAGCGCATCGTCGACGGCATCGCCGCCACCGGCAAGCCGGTGACCGGCTTCGGCATCGAGGGTCATGGCGACCACGAGACCATCCACAAGGCCTCGAAGGTCGCGCGTGAATACGTGCAATGGGCCTCCGAGAAGCGGCGCGAAGAGCGGCCGCTGAACGACCTGTGGGTGTCCACCAAGTGCGGCGAATCCGACACCACCTCGGGTTGCGGCGCCAACCCCACCGTCGGC
>JBILGF010000026.1:0-13909 GCA_044351195.1 Burkholderiales bacterium | reverse complement strand
GCTGGCGGCCGATCTGCGCGGCCTGGAGAACGACGTGTATTTCAAGGTCGGGCTGATCACCATCATCGGGCTGTCCGCGAAGAACGCGGTGCTGATCATCGAGTTCGCCAGGAACCTGCACGGGCAGGGCAGGAACGTCGTCGACGCAGTGCTGGAAGCCGCGCACCTGCGCTTCCGGCCGATCCTGATGACCTCGCTTGCATTCATCCTGGGCGTGCTGCCCCTGGTACTGGCCAGTGGCGCAGGCTCGGCAAGCCAGCGTGCGATCGGCACCGGCGTGATGGGCGGCATGATCAGCGCCACCGTGCTCGCGGTGTTCTTCGTGCCGCTGTTCTATGTCGTCGTGATGCGGCTGTTCGGGCGCGCCAGGGACACCCCGGCATGACCGCGCGCAGCTTTCCGTCCATGGCCCTCGCGGCCTGCACCGGCGCGTTCGTGCTTGCCGGCTGCGCGTCGATGGCGCCGCGCACGGAGCGACCGGAAGCCCCGGTGGCCGCCGCCTTCCCCGGTGATCCGGGTACTGGCGGCCGTGCGGCGGCGGATATCGACTGGCAGCAGTTCTTCCTTGATCCGCACCTGCGCGCGCTGATCGGTCTCGCGCTCGCCAACAACCGCGACCTGCGCATCGCAGCGCTGAACATCGAGCAGGCCGGCGCGGCGTTCGACGCCCGCAGCGCCGAGCGGTTGCCCGCGGTGGATATCGGAGTCAGCGCCTCGCGCCAGCCCGCGCGAAACGGCAGCGCCTCCCAGGTGCACGCCGCCGGAGTCCAGGTCACCGCCTACGAACTCGACCTCTTCGGCCGGGTACGCAGCCTGGCCGACGCGGCACTGGCCCGGTATCTGGCGACCGAGGAGGCTCGCCGCGCCGTGCAGATCAGCCTGGTCGCATCGATCGCCACCCTCTATCTTGCAATCCAGGGCGACGAGGAACTGCTGCGCGTGACACGCCAGACACTGCAGACGCGGGAGCAATCCTATCGCCTGATCCGCCTTCGCTTCGACAATGGCGTGAGCTCCATGCTGGAAGTACGCCAGGCTGAAACGCTGCTGGAGTCGGCACGGGCGGCACTGGCCGCGTTCACCCGCCAGCGTGCGCTCGACGAAAACGCGCTGGTCCTGCTGGTCGGCGCGCCCCTGCCCGTCACGGCGCCACTGTCGCCACTGTCGCCGCTGCACGCCGATGCCACCGTCGCCTTCGGCATGCCGGACCTGCCTGCCGGCATCCCGTCCGAGGTACTGACGCGCCGGCCCGACGTGCGCCAGGCCGAACAGTTGCTGCGTGCCGCCGACGCGAACATCGGGGCCGCGCGCGCCGCATTCTTCCCGCGGATCACCCTCACCGGAAGCCTCGGTACCGCCAGCGACCAGCTGAGCGGACTGTTCTCGTCCGGCCCCGCCTGGACCTTCGCCCCCCAGCTGCTGCAACCGATCTTCGACGCCGGGCGAAACCGCGCCAACCTGAAGGCCGCCGAAGCAAGCCAGCGCATCGCCATCGCGCAGTACGAGCGCGCGCTGCAGGTGGCCTTCCGTGAAGTCGCCGATGCGCTCGCCGGGCGCGCGACGTTCGCCGAACAGTTGCGCGCCCAGCAGTCACAAGTACGCGCCGAGCACGACCGCTTCCGGCTGGCCGAAATCGGATTCCGCAATGGCGTGCGCAGCTACCTGGAACTGCTCGATGCCCAGCGATCACTGTTCGCCGCGCAGCAGGCGGAAGTATTGCTGCGCGCGCAATCGGCCCTGAATCTGGTCACGCTGTACCGTGTTCTGGGCGGTGGCTGGACGCCAGAGCCGACGAACCCGTGACGTCCTAGTCGATCTGCGCCTTTGCCTGCTGCACCACCTTGCGCCACTGCGCGAGTTCGGCCTTGATGAAAGCAGCGAACTCGTCCGGTGTGCTGCCCACCGGATCAGCACCCTCGCGCGCCAGGCGCTCGCGCAGGTCCGGCGCGGCGAGCGACCGGACCACCGCGCCGCGCAGCGCCTCGGTCACCGTGCGCGGCGTGCCCGCCGGTGCAACCAGCCCGGCCCATGAGCTGGTCGCGAACCCAGGCACTCCCGCCTCCGCGACGGTGGGTACGTCTGGTAGCGCAGCGGAGCGCTTCGCGGTAGTGACTGCAGGACCGTTCAGCTTGCCCGACTTGATGAACCCGATCGCGCCTGGAAGCGTCGCGAAGATCAGCTGCGCCTCGTTGGCCAGCACGGCTGCAGTGGCAGGCGCACCGCCCTTGTAGGGGATGTGCGTCATGTCGACCTTGGCCAGCATTTTGAACAGCTCCCCCGACAGATGGCCAGGCGATCCATTGCCCGACGAGGAGAAGTTCAAGGCGCCGGGCTTCTGCCGGGCCAGCGCGACCAGCTCGCCCACCGTCTTCACGCCCAGTGAAGGATTCACCGCCAGGATCAACGGGTAGGAGGCGACCAGGCTGACCGGCGCATAGTCGCCGATCGGGTCGTAGGGAATGCTGCGATAGAGCGCAGGGTTGATCGCATGGCTGCTGACCGTGGCCATCAGCAGGGTGTAGCCGTCGGGGTTGCCGCGTGCGGCAAGCTCAGCTGCGACGTTTCCGGCGGCGCCGGCGCGGTTGTCGACGACTACCTGCACGCCCAGCTGTTCGCCAAGCTTGTTGCCGACGCTGCGTGCCAGAAGGTCGGTCGATCCCCCCGGGGGAAAGCCCACGAGCAGGCGTATCGCCTTGCCCGGCTGGGGAAACGTTTGTGCTTCGGAACCGGACGCGCCGAGCAACAGCATGGCGGCTGCGACCGCGGGCACGGCAGCGGCGCGACACAGGACCGGGCGCAGGCACCGGCGGACGTGGATCATGCGAGTCATGCTTTTCTCCCTGCGCCACGCCCAGCTGCCCGGGCCGTACGGCGCGCTATGTCGTATGGTTGAGGATCAGATCGAAGATGTCGAAGTTGCGTACACGGGCGTCGGCAGCCACGCCCTGCAGTGCGCGGTTGAGCAGCAACGGCACCTGCTGCTCGGAGATACCGCCGTGCGAGCGCAGCGGTGCGTCGAGGCCGGACAGGTCGTGGCGCGACACGCTGGTGCCGATCACGACCTGGCGGACGGACACCACGACGAGATCGCCCATCCTGTCGGGCGGGAGCTCGAATTGCGCGCAGGCCTCGTCACGCAGCAGCGCGAGCTCGATGCCCGGCAGGGCGGCAATGAGCTCGGCGACCATCGCAGCCGGCAACGATGGCGGCAGATAGACGGTCGCGAACGACCCGAGGGCTCCGTGATGCACCACATACGGATCGGTGATCGGCAGGATCACCCGCGCCAGGCCCGGGCCGAGGCGCGTATCCAGCACATCCTGAAGGTAGACCACGTTCGGCTTGCCGGACGCATCGTACTTGGCGTTCATGCCATGGTCTGCGGTGATCCCGATCAGCGCTCCGGCGGCCTCGATGCGCGCCATGTACCGGTCGACCATTGCGTAGAACGCGTTTGCTGCGGCCGTCCCCGGCGCTTCCTTGTGCTGTACGTAGTCGGTGGTGGACAGGTACATGATGTCGGGACGGTCACGCTCCAGCAGCGCGGCACCGGCCGCGAACACGAACTCGCTGAGCCCCGCGCTGTACACCGACTGCACCGGCATGCCGGCCAGGTCGATGGCGTCCTCGACGCCATGCTCTGCAAGCGTCACCTGGTCGGCCTTCTCGGCCGAAAAGCAGATGCCGTCCAGGCCATGCCCGAGCAGCGAACGCAGTTTGTCTTTCGCGGTCACCACCGCCACGCGCGCGCCAGCGGCCGCGAAGGCCGCCAGCAGGGTCCCGCAGCGCAGGTACGCGGGATCGTTCATCATCACTTCCGCGTCAGCTTCGCGGTCGTAGAAGAAGTTGCCGCAGATGCCGTGCACCGAAGGCGGCACGCCGGTCACGATGGAGAGGTTGTTCGGGTTGGTGAAGGTCGGCACGACCGCATCCACCCGCAGCGCCATTCCCGATTCGAGCACCTTCGCGAACCACGGCGCCACGCCCGCGGCCACGGCCTGCGTGATGTAATCGAACTCGCAGCCATCGATGCACACCACCACCACAGGGGCCGATGAGGGACGGTAGGTGCGTCCGTTGACGCAGATATGTTGCTGGAGGTTCATGGATGACTCCGTGGAGCATGACGACTGTTCATGACAGCCCTGTGACTCAGGACAGGATGTCCCGCGAGACGATCCACTCGCGCCCCTCGCCGGGCAGGACTGCCGCCGCGGCTGGCCCCGAGGTTCCGGCCGCATAGTTGGGAAAAGCCACCGCATGCGTGGCGCGGGCAGCCGTGATCGCATCCACCCAGTGCCAGCTCGCCTCGACGAAGTCCCAGCGGGTGAACAGCGTCTGGTCTCCGACCAGGAATTCATGCAGCAGGATCTCGTACGCCTGCGCGGTGTTCAGCCCGTAGACGCAATGATGGCAGTGCTCCATCGCCACGGTCTGCAGGCGCAATGCCTCGCCCGGCGCCTTCACGGTGAACGCGAGCGAGATGCCCTCGTTGGGCTGGATGCGGATCGAGATCACGTTCGGCGCGAGCTCGCCTTCCCGCGCACGATCGGTGCCGAACAGGCCTTGCGGCTGCGCACGCAGAACGATGTTCGCCTCGGCAAGGCTCCTGCCCATCCGCTTGCCGGTGCGCAGGAAGAACGGCACGCCGCGCCAGCGGGCATTGTCGATGCGCGCGCGCACGGCGACGAAGGTCTCGGTGTCCGATGCCGGCCCGACGCCCGGCTCTTCCCGATAGCCGGACACGGCCATGCCGCCCACCTCGCCCGGCGCAAACTGCCCGAGCACGAAATCGCCCGCAACCGGCGCCACCAGATGCCGCAGCACCGCGACCATCGAATCGCGCACGCTGTCCGCATCCATTGCCTTCGGCGGTTCCATCGCGGCCAGTGCGAGCACCTGCATCAGATGGTTCTGCAGCATGTCGCGTACCGCTCCGGCCTGCTCGTAATAGCCGGCGCGCCCCTCGATGCCGAGCGTCTCGGCGATGGTCACCTGGACATGATCGATGAAGTCACGGTTCCAGATCCGGCCGAACAGCGGATTGGCGAAGCGCATGACCATCAGGTTGCGCACCAGCTCCTTGCCCAGGTAGTGGTCGATCCGGTAGATCGACGTCTCGTCGAGATGACGCGTGATCTTCGTGTTGAGCGCGCGCGCGGAGGCGAGGTCGTGGCCGAACGGTTTCTCGAAGCACAGGCGGCGCCAGCCTGGGGCGCGGAACAGCCCGCCCCTGACCAGCAGTGCGGCCGTGGGCTCGAAGGCGTCGGCTGGCAGGGCAAGATAGACGGCACGGGCCGCCCCTGCATCCCGTTCGCGGGCCAGCGCGTCGACAGCCTCGACGAAAGCCGGCACCGTGCCTTCGGTGTGGTCGAACCCGATGCAGCGCACGCAATCGCCGAAGGCCGCAAGCGCACGCGCATGCGCCGCGCCCTTTTCGTCTGTCTGCTCGTCCCGGTGGTCCAGATGGAGCGACGCCATCAGATCGGCGACCGACAACGAACGCCGGGACACGGCCACCACCGGCGTCTGACGGTGCAGGAAGCCGCGCCGATGCAGCGCGTACAACGCGGGAAAGATCTTGCGCCGGGCGAGGTCTCCGGCCGCGCCGAAGACGAGGATCACGCACGGGTCGCAGCGGCGATCGTCAAGGGTCATTGCGGGTCCAGGTCGGTGAAGGCCGCCCAGACGGGCAGCGCACGCACCAGCGCGGCGGGATTGCCGCGCGTGGCCGCCCCGGCGCCACTACCGTCGGCCATGAACGCCGCCAGCGCCAGGCGCTTCGCTTCGCCTGCGAACAGCAGCGCGGCCGAGCGCGATCGCAACAGCAGGGCTCGCGATGCACTGACGCGGGCGGCGGGCGGCTTGGGCGAATCGTCGAAGCGGAAGAAGCCCTCGGCCGGGTCGTCGATGGACCGATGTCCCGGGAACAGCGCGGCGACATGTCCGTCCTCGCCCGCACTCAGCAGCACCGCATCGAAGCGCCCGCCGAGGGCCTGCAGCTCACGGTTGCAGGCATCGACGGCGGCCGCCTCCTCGGCACCGGAGGGCACCGCAGGAAACCGGAACGGGTGGATGTTGGACGCCGGCAGCAGGGCACGCGCCTGCAGCGGATCCAGCAGTGCCTCGCGCACCGGGCGCAGGTTGCTCTCGACATGCCCGGGCGGCACCACGCGCTCATCGGCCAGGAACAGGTGCACCGCATGCCACGGCACGTCGGCGCGCTCGGCCAGACGCGCCAGCACGCCACCGACGCTGCGCCCACCGCAGGTGGCGAATACCAGCGGCCGGCCTGCGGGCTGCAATTGCCGGGCAAGCCAGCATGCGCAGGCGTGATCGAGCGCCGCGCGGTCCGGCAGGCGGACCAGCGTCGCCATCAGTCGGTGCCGACCGGCTTGACCGCATGGCCGCCGAACTCGCGGCGCATGGCTGCCAGCAGCCGCAGCGCGAGCGAGTTCGGATCGCGCGACTGGTAGCGTGCATGAAGCGCATAGGTGTTCGCGACGAATGGCACGCCATGCTCCATCGCCTCGATCGCGGCCCAGCGACCCTCGCCACTGTCGGCCACGTACGGTGCGAGGCCGCGCAGGTCGGCGTCGCGCGCGAGCGCGCTGGCGGTCATCTGCATCAGGAACGAACTGACGATGGTGCCGTGGTTCCAGAGGTCGGCGATGCCCGGCAGATCGAGGTCCTTGACCGACCCATTCTGCAACAGGTCGAAGCCCTCCGCGATCGCCTGCATCATCCCGTACTCGATCGCGTTGTGCACCATCTTCACGTAATGGCCGGACGACGGATCACTGCCCACCCGCGCATAGCCTCGCTCGAGCCCCAGGGCCTCGAACACGGGCAGGCAGTGGTCATACGCAGCCGGGTCGCCGCCGATCATCATCGGATAGCCCGCGTCTGCCGCGATGATGCCTCCGCTCACGCCGACCCCGAGCAGCCGGATGCCGCGCGCCGCGCATTCGACCGCGCGCCGCGCGGTATCCCGGTGGTTGGCGTTCGCGCCGTCGATCAGGATGTCCCCGGTGCCGAGTCGGTCGCGCACGTCGCGATAGACGGCCTCGGTGACCTCTCCCGCAGGCAGCATCAACCACACGACGCGCGGGCTGCCCGAAAGCATCGACACCAGCAGGGCTGGCGAGCTGGCTGCGCGGGCCCCCATCGCCACCAGCGCCTTCACCGGTGCTTCGGCGCGGTCGTGCACCACCACGCCGATGGACGACTTTGCGAGCAGGCGCGCCACCATGTTTCCGCCCATGCGGCCCAGGCCGATGAATCCGAGTTCCATGCGTGAATCCTCCCGCAACGAGTGTAACCGCCGACCGATGGCGGACCGGCAGCATCGGCGCTGCCGCCCGGCAGCGCCACCCGGTCGCATCCGGGCGAGTGTACGATGCACTCGAAGCAGCGAATGAAGAACTGATCCCGGAGGAAACACCATGAAGACCCTGCCCCTGCACGACGGCCTCTCGCGCCCGGCCCGCCCCGGCTTGCCCCTCATGCTGCTGGCCACGGCGACTGCGCTGGCCGCATCGGTCACCATCGCGCATGCACAGAAGTTCCCGGCCAAGCCCATCCGGATGATCGTCGGCTACGCGCCGGGCGGCGGCAGCGACATCATGGGCCGGTTGATGGCCAACGAGATCGCCGCCGTCCTGGGCCAGCCCGTGGTGGTCGAGAACCGCCCCGGTGCCGCGCAGAACGTCGCGGCCGAGTTCGTGGCACGCCAGCCCGCCGACGGCTATACCCTGTTCATGAGCTCTGCCGCCCATGGCATCAACGTGAGCCTGTACTCCAAGATCAGCTACGACCCGGTGAAGGACTTCGCGCCGATCGCGGTGTTCGCGACCAGCCCGAACCTGCTGCTGGTGCATCCGTCCTTCCCTGCGAAGTCGGTCAAGGAATTCATCTCGGTCGCGAGGAAGAACCCCGGCAGGCTGAACTACTCCTCGTCCGGCGTGGGCAGCTCGCAGCACCTTTCTGGCGAGATGCTGAAGGTGATGATCGGGGTGGACATGACCCATGTTCCCTACAAGGGCAGCGCGCCGTCACTGGCAGGGCTGGCCAGCGGCGAGGTCGATTTCGCGTTCAACAACATCCCCTCGGCACAGCCGCTGATGACCCCGGGACGCGTACGGGCGCTGGGCATCACCAGCGCGAAGCGATCGCCCCTGCTGCCGAATCTGCCGACGATGGTCGAAGGTGGCATCCCCGGTTTCGTCACCGAGACCTGGTACGGCCTGCTGGCACCGGCGGGAACGCCGCGCGAGGTAATCATGCAGTTCAACGAGGTCGCGGTGAAGGGCGTGCAGAAGCCCGAGCTCAGGGAGCGTTTCGCGCAGATGGGCGCAGACCCGATCGCGGAGTCGCCCGAGTTCTTCGCGAAGTACCTCGCGAACGAGATTTCGCGCTGGGCGAAGGTGATCCGCGAGTCGAAGGCCAAGGCAGAGTGATACGTTCCCCGCTTGCGTCCATCGCGCAGGAGTCCCGATGACAGACAGCACCACGCTCGACAAGAACCGCGACCAGTTCCGCGACCAGTCCCTCGACCTGACCCAGGTCGAGATCGACCAGCGGGTGTTCGACCTCTATGACGAGTACTGCCACGGCGGGATCGATCGGCGCGAGTTCCTGCTGCGCGCCGCCGCGGTGACCGCCGGAGGGCTGGCGATGGCGCAGGCACTGATGCCCCGCTACGCCGCCGCGCAGACGATCTCGTTCACGGACTCACGCATGCGCGCGCAGTACGTGAACTACCCTTCGCCGGGCGGCAACTCCGGCCAGATGCGCGGCTATCTGGTGCAGCCCGCAGGCAAGGGTCCGTTTCCGGTGGTGCTGGTGATCCACGAGAACCGCGGGCTCAACCCCTACATCGAGGATGTCGCCCGCCGTGCTGCAGTGGATGGCTTCCTCGCACTGGCACCTGACGGATTGTTTCCCGCTGGCGGCTACCCGGGCAACGACGACGACGGCCGCATGCTGCAGTCCAGGCTCGACCAGCCGAAGCTGCGCGTCGACATGCTGAACAGTGCGGCCTTCCTGAAGGCGCATGCGTTGTCCAGCGGCAAGCTGGGCGTGACCGGCTTCTGCTGGGGCGGTGGCACGACCAACTGGCTGGCGACGCAGATGGGCGATGCGATGCAGGCCGGCGTGCCGTACTACGGCGCCGCGGCCGAAACCGCCGCGGTACCGAAGATGCGCGCGCCGCTGCTGGTGCACTATGCGGAGAACGACGACAACATCAACAAGCTGAGGGCCAGCTTCGAGCAGGCCAAGAAAGCCGCGGGGGTCAGCTTCGAATCCCATGTGTATCCCGGCACGCAGCACGGCTTCCACAACAACTCCACGCCGCGCTACAACGACGCAGCGGCGAAGCTGTCATGGGATCGCACGGCGGCCTTCTTCCGCAAGCACCTGGCCTGAAATGCGTGCGAAGACGCTGGGCGCGGTCGGTACCTCGGGCGCATCGACGAGTACGCGAAGGCTTGAGCGCGCGCCCAGCCTCACCCGGCGCGCGGAAACCCTGCGAAAACCAGGCCCGCCCACGCCAGCACATAGGCAGCCACCAGCGGCGGCAACAGCGCACGGCCGAGTCCTGGACGCAGCTGCTGCAGCGCAACGCCTGCCAGCGGCAGCAGCTGCTGTGCATGCACGGCCAGGAAGTGGGCAGGCCGCAGGTCGGACCCGCCGAGGTGCCAGCCGACCACCGGTATCCCGCCGCCCGCCGGCGGCCGCAGCCCGCCGAGCAGGAAACCGCTCGCCACCGACAGCAGGAAGGTTAGCCACAGCCCGGCGACGACTGCGCGCACCAGCACCGTCGGCGGCAGCTGGCGCCGCAGCTGCCAGGCCAGCACCGGCTGCGTCGCGACCAGCAGCACCGCGGCCAGCCCCATCAGCCCGAACATTGCGGCATGGAAAGGGTCGGCCGTGTTGTAGTGCGACGGTGCCCCGAGCGCCGCCTGCAGCGAGATGTAGCCGACCTCGAACAACTGGGTGCCGATGACCACCCAGGCAAGCGTGCGGATCGTGCGCGACTGCCGCTGCGCCTGCGGCAGCAGCCCGACGATCCACGCCATGGTCAGCGCGAACAGCGCGCCCGCCGCCATGAACTTGAGCGGCTTGGCCCAGTTCGCGACGCCGTGCACGGTGCGCGGATCGAGCAGGAGCGCAGCCAGCGCCGGGATCGCCAGCAGCAGCATCGCCAGCGCGAACAGCACCAGCGGCCGCTGGTCGCGGTACAACCGGCGGGCCATCTGCAGTACCGGACTGCCAGGCAGCGACCCCGGTTCGACGGTTGTTCCAGCCATCGGCAGACCTTTTTTGTTGACAGTGTCTACATGCTGCTCTACTTTGGTAGACACTGTCAACGAAACCTGTAGTGCCATGTTCATTCCACTCGCGCCGACACCCTGCCACATGCCTGCGCTGCTACTCGAGCGTTACGGGCCCTGTGCGCGACCAAGGCAGGCGTGAGGGTACTGGCGAAGGCGGGGAAGAAGGTACGGCCCACCGCACGGCTGGCGGACCTGCGCGAAGCCTGCGTACAGGCCGCGCGCGAGGTGATCGCCGAGTGCAGCGTCGAGGGCCTGAGCATGCGCGACGTGGCGCGCAGGCTGGGCATATCGCACCAGGCACCCTACCGGCACTTCGAGAGCCGCGACCATCTCCTTGCTGAGATCATGCGCCGCTGCTTCGCGGACTTCGCATCGCACCTTGATGCGCGACCCCGGTCGGCCGATGACCGGGAAGACCTCGCCGCAATGGGCGAGGCCTACCTCGCCTATGCGGCCGCCAAGCCGCTCGAGTACCGGCTGATGTTCGGGACGCCGTGGCCCGAGCCGGCGCACCATGCGGGCCTGATAGCCGATGCGGTGCATGCCTTCGACATCCTGCGCAACAGCCTCCGGCGGCGGCACGGCGACGCACCGGGCATGCAGGCGCGGGCCGACCTCGACGCGATGTTCATCTGGTCCACGCTGCACGGGATGGCCAGCATCACCCGCTCCCAGGCCATGGACTGCCTGCAGCTCGCACCCGGTGTCAGCGCGGCCTGCAAGGACTACCTGATGTGCAAGGTCGGTGCTGCGCTGGAAGTGTCGGTCGACCTGGAAGCGCCGCCGCGGCGCAAGGCAGGCCGGCGATGAACCGCCGGCTGCCACGCCCATCCGGCTACCTTGCCGGAATCACCGGCAGCATCAGCCACGACAGCCGCTCGCCCCCCGAGTGGATGCTGTTGGTGGCGCCCGCGTTGTAGTCGTTGTTGTAGTGCGTGAAATGCCCGGTGCCGACGCCGTCGCGCGGGGTGATGTCCAGCCGCAGCGTGTGCCCCTTGCGAAACACCATGCTGGTCGGCCAGATCTCGACCTGGCACTCCACCACCTGCCCGGGCTCGAGCCACCAGCGCTCGTCATGTGCATGGTAGGGCCGGTACGGCAGTGACTTCCCGGTATCGAGCTTGCGGTGCGAGGCGCGCAGCCAGCCCTTGGTCACGCAGGGCACTGGCTCGCCACGCTGGCCCACCTCCTCGACGTCCTTGCCATCGGGACCGATATTGCGGATGGTGGCGTAGATGTCCATGTCTTCCGAGCTGCTGGCCACCCACAGGTTCAGCACCAGCGGCCCGGTGACCTCCATGTCCTCGGCCATCGCCGGCGTCTCGAACGACACGCCCGAGCGGCCCGACACCGGACGATAGTGGCCGGGGCCGGCCGAGTAGTCGATCGACTTCGCGGCAGCGGGTGCCGTGGTCGACAGTGAACCCTCGGCCTTGCTGCTGCCCTTCGACGGCGCGTCCTGCCGGATGTCCAGGTAGAGCTTCGTCCACTGCGTGCGCGCAATCGGCCATTCATTCTCGGTGCGGAACGCGTAGGGCTTCGTGCTGCCGCCGGTGCGGATCTCGAGCTTCACCGGCGGTTCGTCCATGATGCCGGTGTCGATGCCCTTCAGCCAGTGGTCGAACCAGCGCAACTGCTCAACGCGTGCCTCGAGCGCGTGGAACGGATGGAAGTGGCTGCCGGTATGGATACGCAGCTTCTTGTGCTTCGAGGCGGCGAGCATGTAGGCCTCGGTGTTGCCGCGAAGGTGCATCGAGAAGCCGCCCCAGTTGCCCACGCTGTACATCGGCACGGTGATGCGGTCCCACTGCGCGCTCTTCTTGCGCCACTCGTCCGAATCGAGGTCCTGGCGCATGTACTCCCACAGGATGTTGTTGTTGAAGGCATCCGGGTTGTAGCTGCGCGGACGTCCGAGCAGGTTGTGCGCGCCCGTGGTGTTGGCCCACTGGGCGATGAAGCCGATGGCGAAGATGCCGCCGTGATAGGCCTGGTCGCGGTACTGGTCGGCGCGCCCCTCCCACGGCATGATCGCCTTGAGCGATGGCGGCTGAAGGTTGGCCAGCCGGTACTGGAAAGCCGCGTGGTACGAGATACCCAGTGCGCCGACATGGCCATTGCACCAGGGCTGCTTCGCGATCCATTCCACGCAGTCGTACGAGTCGAGCGCTTCCTGGTACGAGCTCGGGTCCGACTTGCCGGGAGACTTGCCGGTGCCCCGGGTGTCCACCCGCAGCAGCGCGTAGCCGCGCGGGCACCACCACAGCGGATTCGCGGTCTCCCAGTTCATGTACGGGTTGCCTTCCTCCTCGCAGTCATCCGGCGGGATCCAGACCTTGTCCTTCTGGTAGGGACCGAGGTTCATGATCACCGGGAAGCGCTGGTCTCCTCCGTCGGGACGGAACACGTCGGCGAAGATCAGCGTGCCGTCGCGCATCGGGATCTTCACGTCCTTCTCGATGATCATCGGGTAGTCGCGCGGCTGTGACATCTGCTGCGTCCCCGCTGCCTGCTTCTCTGCCATGCTGAACCCCGTCAGTCGTTGTGGTGCGGTCCTCGCGAACCGATGCGGGCGGCTCGGGTCGACGCGGCGCCCCGGGCCCTGACCGGTGCCCGAGCGCAGCGGCTCGATGCCCGGCCTTCCCTCCTGGCACGTCCTGCCGCCACCGTCTGTGCAATGGCGCGGCGTATTGTCTGGCAGGCGTGCGCGCACGAGTGTAACGCAGCGACCCGTCGATCGAGGCCCACCTGCGCACCCGTTGACGTACCGCAGCGCGGCGCGTTCGTGACCGCCCGACCGGCGTCGACCTCGGCACCCAGCCGCACATGGCCGACAACCCGGGCAGCGCAGGGGTGATACTCACTCGACGGATCAGAAAGGAAGACACCCCATGGCCTACACCTTCAAGTGCCGCTCCAGGGCAAGCGTGACGCTGCTCGATGCCAACGGCGACGAGTTGCTGCGGCTGATCGGCAGGTCGCCCGCCACGCGCGGCGCGATCGGCACGGAGGCACTCCCCCTCGCGATCGCTGCCCTGGAAGCCGCAATCGTCCCACCCGTGCCGGGGTCCCTGCCGCGCGCGACGGCCGGCAACGCCGACAGGAGCGCCGAGACCGAGGGCGACGCGCTCGAGGCCGTTCCGCTGCGCCAGCGGGCGCTGCCCTTTCTCGAACTGCTGCGCGGCGCGCTCGCCAGCGGAGAACCGGTCACCTGGGGCGTGGTCTAGCGCGCACGCACAGGTTCGGACCGATTGGGTCAGAGGTACCGCGTCAGAGGTACCGGCAGACCTTCACCGCGGCCTCGGACCCCCGGCCGACGACCCACTGCCAACCGGAAAGCAGCCAGCCACCGCGACCGTCCCGGCGCCCGGCCGCATCGTCGCGATGGGCCACCTCGTCGAGCCGACACTGTTCGAGCAGCGCGCGCAGCGCCACAATGTCGGGCAGGTCCGCGCCGGCGCGCGCGACAGTTGCGCCCTCGCGCAGCCGCTGTTCGACAAGTGCATCGATCAGTTGCACCTGTGCGGCATAGTGGCGATCGACGAAGGTCTCTACTGCCTGGATCGTGGCGT